>JAFASD010000161.1 GCA_019244945.1 Acidobacteriaceae bacterium
AGCGATATAGCTCATGTTGCCGTTGGGATCTACGCGAAAACGGTAAACGCCATTGCTCAACAACGTGACGGCCGCATTGGGCGTGTCAACTTCGAATACCTGTCCCTGTCCGAAGTTCCGGACCCGTATATACATGTCGCCTTCGGACAATTTGATTTGCACGGCGCCATCGTTTACATTCAAAAATCCAAAGCTGGTCTGTTGCCCCATTCGCATGACGGCGACATCCATATGCAGCTCGGCCTGCGAACCTTGATCTGTGTACAAGTAATCGCCGGTGGTGAACGGCCGGTTGATGGTTGCGGGTACCCAATCATCTGCGCCCGCGGGCTCCATCGAAACATTCCCGCTCATGTAGTTGAGGCGCGCCACGCGAGCCGGAGGATCATCCTGCGCTGAAGCTCCAAATGCAACGAGCCCTACGAAAGCTGCAAAAACCGCTGTTTTTCTCATTTTTTTCCCAAGTGCCTGCATATAGTTGGGTGCCTCCCTGGCTGGATAGATGTGATGCTTCATCCCATCGTTACCACAGGCGCTCGGATTAGTACGGGTTCTAAACCAAAATTAATGGCTTGCCACAAACGTCAGCTGACAACCGGCCCGGATTGGCCGCTTAATCAGTCAAAAACGCCGTTGTCTTCACCCCGGAGATCTCAAACGTTTTCCGGCAGCGCTGATTTTTGCACGAAGCCTTATCGTCTACCAGCACCATGTAACTTGCGGCTTTCGAGAATTTGGCTCGATCACGCTCGTCAGCGTTTCGCGGCAGCCTGTCTATCTTCCGCCGCAAGAGCCAGCGCAGATCGTACGAGTTGGAAGTCCGGCAAAAAGGGCAATTCAGGGTGGCTGGTTTTACAACTTGCGATTCGCGATAAAAGGCGCGCTCATCCACAATCGTGCATCCAGAGTTGTATTAGCGATTCGAGAAACGGAAATTCGAGACCGTTATCTCATCACTTCCAGGAATAAGAAAACCAACCTTATTTTGCGTGAAGTCGCGCCCATCGCTCTCGACCGTACCGATGTCGTCCCATCCCGTATCAGGGGTCCTCAATCGCGCGTCAATTAAATTCGGCCTCACAATCAGGTCTACTTGCACCCATTCATTGGATTCAGCGCTGAAGGGAATCCGGCTGACTTCTCTCTGTTTCCCGTCGCGAATTTCGCGTATACTCGCGTGCTTGCCATCCACCGTGAACAGAATATAGTTCTGGCTATCCTGAAATCCGGCGTACCACTGTAGTTTGGAGTGCTTCAGAAAACCGCCGACTTGGCCTCGCGCCGCAAAGCTGTAGTGACCGGCCACCCTCGGGACGTGATAGTGAACAAACCCGCCGCCATGGCGAACTTGCGAGCCTTCTATTTCCATCGCGTAATTCGGCTTCACGGCAGGAGGCGGCGGTGGAGGAGGCGCCGGCTTGGTGTCCGCGACAACCTTTTCGAGCGTTACATCAGCACCGGAGAGCACAATCACATCGCCAGTCTTGAAGCTGCGCTGGAATTTTTTTGACAGCGCCTGTTCCCTACGCAACTCAACAATGTGCTCGCCGGGTTTCACATTGGAGATGTCCGTGTTTCCGTCGGGGCCCGTCACCGCAGCCAACTCGTCGTCCACATAAATCATGGTGGCGGGCAAAGCGCCCCGAATCTGTAGCGTGGCAATCTGCGGAACCGGCAGCAAACGAAACTCCACAGCGGTTTCTTCAGCTTTCTTGACTTCTACTGTTTCCGGCGGCGGGTCGATGAATCCCGCCTTATGTACCCGAATCATGTATTGGCCGACCTTTAGTGGAATTCGCACCTGGCCGCGATCGGTTTTTCGCCGGTATGGCTTATCGTTGACAAACACATCGGCTCCGTCCTGACCTGCCATCACCACCACAGTTCCAGCATTCGGATCAGATTTCACATAGACGGTCAGAGCGGGCGCGGGCGTGTAGGTGAGAACGAACCGCTGGCGGTCTTTGGCTTGCGTCACCTGTATGTCGTGATCAGATTTGCCCAGATTGTCGAGCGCCAATCCATCCGGCCCCACTTCGCCTGCAGGTTTGCCGTCGAGTGAAACTTCGGAATGCTCCGCATTCGTTACCAGATGGCCCTTGCCGTCCTCTTCGGATATCAGAACCGCCATAACGTTCGAAGCGGAAGGCAGGCCCACCACGCGTGGCGCAGCTTTCTCCGAGACATCGTAACTGAACGCGGCGTCACCGCTATGGCCGGTCACTTTGATGGAATGCTGGCCAGGCTGCAGAGTATCGAGCACCAACTCGCCATCTTTCAGATCCTGTGGCGGACCCTCATCAATTGAGACCGTGCCCGGCACCAAGTCCGTATAGAGACGCAATGTCGGACGAATCGGGGTGGGCGGCTGCGTACTCGCTGCGTTCTGCGCCGGGGCGGTTTTCGCATTTGTAGCAGGCTGGGTGGCATGCGCAGTTGCCTCCGGCTGCGGCATGTTGATTCGTCGAGCGGTCTGAATCAAATAAAAAAACGCCGCGCAGATAATGAGCGTAAAAAACAGCGCGAGATAGGTTGCTCGCTGCCAGGTTTTCGTATCGATCCGAGGCACTTCGGGTGAGGTCTCGGCGTTTTCCGAGCTCTCATCCTGGAGCGCCGCTTGGGCCGGCACATGCTTCGGCGCCTCGCCAGCCAAAAAGGAGTTACGCGGTACTTCGAGCTGACGCGCTCGCTCGATGATCTGCTCCTGCACGTCCGCAATCTGCAATTGAAGATCGAAATCCTCGAGATGCGTACGTCGCAGGCTTTGCAGGCGTTCGAAGCATTGGCGCAAATCTTCGCGCGAGACGGATTGGCGTGCTTCGATCCGGATCTGGCTCAATTCATCTACTGCGGAGTCTGTGTAGTGAGACGGATCCACCGAAGGATAATGCTCTCCAGTCGATTATATCTACAATGAAAGGGTTATTCGGCGCGATTCGCGTAGTTCAATTCGTAAAAATGCCGGTATTCTCCGCTTTTTACGCGCTGCACCCAATCTCGATTCCGTTCATACCAGTCGATGGTTGAAGCGAGACCGTCATCGAAACGCATTTGAGGCTGCCAGCCCGTCTCTCGGGTGAGCTTCTCGTTGGTGAGCGCATATCGGCGATCATGCCCGGGGCGGTCGGTTACCCGTGTGATCAGACTTTCCGGCTTTCCGGTCGCCTTTAAGATGCGCCGGATGACTTCGAGATTGGGAAGAGAGCAATTGCCGCCTATGTTATAAATCTGCCCCGCACGGCCTTTCTCCAACACCGCCCGAATCGCATTGCAGTGATCTTCGACATAAAGCCAGTCGCGCACTTGTTGCCCATCACCATAAACCGGAAGTGGTTTTTCTTCCAATGCATTCGAGATCATCAGCGGAATTAGTTTCTCGGGAAACTGATATGGACCATAGTTATTGGAAGCCCGCGTGACGGATATGTTGAGCTTGTAAGTAGTGTAATAAGACAGGGCCAAAAGGTCAGATCCCGCTTTCGATGCGGAGTAAGGGCTACTCGCACGTAACGGAAATTTCTCGTTCGCTTCTTGCGGCGGCTCTATACTTCCATATACTTCGTCGGTGGAAACGTGGATAAAGCGGGATATTTGGTTCCGGCGCGCGGCTTCAAGCAGTGTAAACGTGCCGTTCAGGTTTGTCGTAATTACGGGCGCGGGCGAATGGATGCTGCGATCGACGTGCGATTCGGCTGCGAAGTGGATCACCGCATCGGGCATTTCGCACCTAAAGAGATTTTCTACTCCGCTGCTGTCGCATATGTCTAGTTCCACAAAGCGATAACCGGAATGGCCCGCGATGGGTTGGAGGTTTTCCAAATTACCGGCGTAGGTCAGTTTGTCGAGATTCACCACTTGCTCCGCCCAACGCTTCTGGAGCGCCATGCGGACAAAACAGGAGCCGATGAAACCGGCGCCGCCAGTAACCAGCAGCTTCATTTGTGTTGTAGCTCCCAATCGTAGGCGATATCAGGATCGTTATAAGCGATGCGGCCTTCGTCGCTTGGATCGTAAGTGCGATCCGTAACATACACCAAGACGGAGGGTTGCTCGCCAATAACTTTGTAACCGTGCCCCACCCCAGGCGGTATCAGCAGCTGCCAAGGCCGTAGAGCGCCAACATAGAAGGTAT
>JAFASD010000310.1 GCA_019244945.1 Acidobacteriaceae bacterium
CCTGCTTTGGCCTGCCGACGAAGTGCAGTGCGAGATACAAAGGATGCGTAATGTAGTTGTGAAAAATGCCGCATGGCAGCTGGTAAGACCAGTGGAGTCCCTGCGCTTCGCGCGTCTCCCTAATATTGACGTCTAGAGTCAGGTTCGCTTCGCAGCGAATGACAGGCCCAAGACGCCCGCTCTCAATCAACGCCATCGCGTGCTGCATGGATGGATGAAAGAGCTGGCTGAAATCTGGACAGATCGTAACGCCATTTGCCTCAGCGCGCTCGTATAAATCCGCTGTTTCCGCCGTGCTCAGCGCCGTGGGTTTTTCGACTAAGACGTGAACACCGTGCTGAATGGCCTCTTTCGCCTGTGCATAGTGAAAATCCGGCGGAGTGGCAATGTGCACTACATCGGGCCGTGCAGTCTCGAGGAATTCCTCGAGGTTGGAATAGACCGCGCTCACCCCATGTTTTCCGCCAAGCGCGCGCGCGTTCTCGAGATTGACATCGACTAGCCCTACGACCTGTGTGCCTGGGTGGGCGGTCAAAAACCGCAAATGATGCTCCGACACGCGCCCGCAGCCGACCACCCCAACTTTCATCACCCTTGAATTTTGCTGCAATGTAATATCTCCATCACCGAACAATTCGGAACAACTTAGCCCAGTTACTCGCTATGCTGCGTGATTCTACTGCGCGACTCAAACGGGAACACATTCGGTTACTGGCGCCGTGGTCGGAAAAGTCTTCAGCTGCTCCATCCAGTTATGAGCTCCCATGATCTTGAACCAGTCGTAATGCGACAGTGTATTGCCGTTCCGATTGCTTTGCACATAAACCTCATAGTGTTTGCGGATTGCCGCCATATCTAGAAACCCTGATAAAGGGGAATCGGACTGCGAGAGCATATCCCGCATCATCGGAACCAGATCCACGGCGAACCAGTCGCGCCCCGGCGTGCTAAATCCCTTCTTCTCGCGACTCCAACACACGGCGGGCGGAAGAGTATCGCGCATCGCGTGCCGGAGCGCATACTTCGCAAATCCGTTCTTCAATTTCGTCGCTGTGGAAGTCTTGAGCGTAGCTTCCGCAATGCGGTGATCCAGAAAAGGCAGCCGCGCTTCAGTTGAGACCGCCATCGAATTTCGATCTTCCCAGTGGAGAATGCTCGGCAAACTGAACCGGCTGAGATCTAACCAAAGACGTTGATTGAAACTGTTTCCGCTACCCATCTGCTCTTTGGTTGAATTTTCGAGGCGCAAGTCCGGCAAGCTGAATTGCCACATTCCCATTACGTTCTTCTGGAGCGCACGGGGAAAGTACTTCCGGCCGGTGGAAAATCTGAAATTTCTGAAGCCGTTTCCTCGGAGATAAGTGGAAGCGCCATTCATGAGGCGCAACCAGGCGCCGCGTGACGCGAGAATCTGAAACCAAAAGAAAAAGAATTTGTTGTAGCCGCCGAGCAATTCGTCGCCGCCTTGCCCATTCAACAAGACGGCCGCGCCGTCCGCATGCGCCATTTTGAACACGCGCCATGAAGCAAAAATGGCTGGCCCTCCCGCCGGACCGTCCTGGAAGTAGGCAAAGTCGCGCATTTCGTTCCAAAGGGTGGCCGCGCTGAAAGTTGACTTGACATGACGGACTCCGGTTCGACTGGCGCACTGGACCGCTAGAGCCGTTTCGTCTTCCGGAAACCCCGGAAATGTGATTGTGTAAGCCGCAAGTGCGGAAGGATTCTCCAGTTGTGGCGCGGCCAGAGAACAGATGGTGCTCGAATCCAGACCGCCGGACAGGCATACCCCAACCGGGACGTCGCTCCGCAACCTCATGCGGATTGAGTCCTTCAAAAGAAATCTTAGGCGCTCCTCGAAATCGGCATCGTTCGAGGTATCCATATCGTCCCCGACTTCCGGCATCCAATAGCGAGTGGGTTCACTCAGCCTTCCGGAAACGACATCGAGTTCGAAATAGTGAGCAGCCGGAAGTTGCTTTGCATCGGCGAGAAAAGTGCGTTCGTTATGATCCTGAACGGATAGCAACAGAAAATCGGCAAAGGCGGAGCGATCGACCTCGCGGCTGAAGTTGCGGTCTTCCAGGAACTGCTTGAGCTCGGAACCGAACATGAAGCGGCCATTCGAATGCGTGTAGTACAGCGGCTTTTCGCCAAACCGGTCGCGAGCGAGAAACAGCTTTTTCCGTCGCCCATCCCAGAGCGCGAATGCGAACATCCCATTCAGCCGTGAGAGACAGTTCGTGCCCCATTTCTCGTAGGCTGCCAGAAGCACCTCGGTATCAGTGCCGGTCGCAAATTCCCTCTCGGTCAGTTCACTTCTCAGCTCAACATAGTTATAGATCTCGCCGTTGAAGGTTACCCATAAGTCAGTGCCGCGCAGATTCATCGGCATGTGACCTGCTTCAGAAAGATCCAGAATGCTGAGGCGCCGGCTACCTAATCCGACTTGATAAGATTCCGCCCGGCGCCGATGTTCAAAGGATCGCCAGGGAGCTGCTGGCGCCACACCCGCGCCATTTCGAACGGGAGACAACCCCACAAA
>JAFASD010000223.1 GCA_019244945.1 Acidobacteriaceae bacterium
GGTTCCACGCTGCATCAGGTTCACCACCCAACCGAACGCAATCATGGGCCAGATCAGCATGCCCATATAGGTGTTGAACATGACGAAGCTGCCCAGGCTGATACGGCCTTCGAGCAGTTGCCTGCCCCCGAACCACAGCACCAATAAAAAGGTCATCCCGATCAAGGCTTGCAAAAGCGGCATGAACATGCCTTGAATTCGAGCTAACCCGATGTTTTCGCGAACATAGTCTCTGTTGAGGGTTTCGAATTGGGCAACTTCGGCCTTCTCTTGCGCGTAAGCCCGGATGATGCGGACACCTGCAAGGTTCTCTTGCACCTTGCTGCTGATATCGGCAAACATTCTTTGAATGTGTTCGAAGCGCGTGTGGATGCGGCGGCCGAAGAAGATCACCGCTATCGATACGAATGGCGCCGGAAGAAGAGCAATCCCGGTCAAACGCGCGTCCGTATGCAGCATCACCGCAACGGCCAGCACGAGCATCACGGATGTTTCGGTCCAATACATCACCCCCGGACCTAGCATCATCCGAACGGCGTTCAGATCATTTGTGCTGCGCGCCATGATGTCCCCCGTACGATAGCGTGAGTAGAAATCCTGAGACAGCTCGACTAAATGGGCAAAGAGGTCGTTACGCAGATCGTATTCGATATCTCGCGAGATGCCGATGATGATGACTCTCATCCAATATTGAAAAAGCCCTTTGATTAGAGACAGGCCAATCAATATGGCAGCCAGGTTGAGCACAATCCGGGTCTGGAAACCTCGGGTAAGCGAATCGACCCCGTACTTCATCACAATCGGGAGCGCGGCGGCAAAAAGATCTTTGAGGAGAAGCGCACCAATTCCGAGCGACAGGCCCCAACGGTACCGGCGCAGGTAGGGCCAGAGAGTCGAGAGAGATCTCAGCATTTCAATTCCGCTTAAGTGCGCGGCTCAGAAGGAAGGACTCAGTCAGCGCCGATGTCAATCCTCATGCGAGGTTTTCGAGTCTGGACTGCGGGAATCTAGGCGGCCGACGGTCTTGAGCTTTTGGTACATCCGCTCAATTTCGTCTTCGTCCTCAGAGCTCAACATGCGAACCGGGTGCTCTACCGTTGGGTTCTCAGCTTGTGAACCGGTCAGACTAGACCAAATCCAATAATCCCGGTAGGCAACCCCATCAAAGCTAGCAAGATGAGAATGCTTCCGGAGCTGAAACATCAAGCGGGCGATGCGCTCGGGTTCCCCCGGGAAAATAAGGAGCTTATGCCGGGAATTAGTGAGCTTTATTTTGAGCAGGAGAGGAGAAACGAAGCGGCTGCTATTGATTTCACGAACCTCACGCCAGGCAATAGCGCGTTCACCGATATTGAATTGGTTTTCGCCGATGCGGATCGGCGGGCGGGCAGCGAGCCAAAACAGGGCTGCGCCGGTGATTGCGCACAAGAAACCGGGTATGAACGCGAGAGGCGCGCGGAACCCGCACAGGATGCAAATCAGGGAACCCGCCAAGGCCGCCCAGCCGATGCGGGCATAGAGGCGCGACGGCTGGTAAATCTCGACGCTCGGCTCCATGTATTCAGGCTACTCCTGGGCCTTAGGCCCGTCAATGACGCTTTTCAGAACCGTTGAAAATCCTTGAAAGAATTCTCAAATAATTACTCTACACGATAGCCCGCGTGTGTCCTCTGGTGCATGATGTTAAGGGAGTATTGCCTTTGTTCAAAGCACTAGCCACTCTAACCTTGTGCGCGCTCGCGCTGCCTGCCGCCCCGGCAAACATAAACATTCCAATTGAAAAATACAAGCTCGATAACGGACTGCGCGTGATCCTTTCGCAGGACAACACGCTGCCGGTCGTCGCGGTGTATATCGTCTATGACGTGGGGGCGCGATCCGAAGAGCGAGGACGCACAGGCTTCGCGCACCTGTTCGAGCACATGATGTTCGAAGGCTCGGCCAACGTGAAAAAGGGCGAGCACATGCGTTATGTCGAATCGAATGGAGGCAGTTTCAACGGTTCGACGCATCCAGACTATACAAACTACTTCGAAACGATGCCGTCCAACAAGCTCGCAGTCGCACTGTGGCTCGAATCGGACCGCATGCGCAGCCTGGCTATCACACCGGAGAATCTGACTAATCAGAAGGAAGCGGTAAAACAAGAACGGCGCCTCAGCTTTGACAATCAGCCCTATGCGACCGCGATTGTCGATAAATGGCCCCAATTAGCCTTCCAGAATTGGCAGAGCTCGCATTCGCTGATAGGTTCGTTTGAAGATCTCAATGCGGCCACTATCGAAGACGTCTCGAAATTCTTCAAGACCTATTACGCTCCCAACAACGCCGTGCTGACGATCGTCGGCGACATCCAAATTGGAGAAGCCAAGAAGCTGGTCCAAACTTATTTCGCGGATATCCCTTCTCAACCGCAGCCGAAGCGTCCTGATTTAGCGGAACCGACGAGCAACTCGCGCGCGAAAAGCGAGGTTTATAAGGACGTGTTGGCGAAGGTTCCGGGCGTCGTGATCGGGTATGCGGGGCCTCCGCGAGGCTCGGACGATTTCTATGCGATGGTGATTCTGGATGCGCTTCTAACAGGCGGCGATAGCTCGCGGCTTCAGCAGGATTTGGTGAAAGGCAAGAAATCCGTCGTGCAATACCAAGGAGACCTGGGATGGCCTTTTGCCGCGGCCGACGATTACAAAAGTCCAGGGGAGTATGCAACGTTTCTGGTCTACAAGCCGAATTTTCAATCCAATCAGATCGTGGATCAGTATCAGGACGAGGTCGCAAGAATCCAGAAGGAAGGTGTAACCGCCGAGGAGTTGCATCGGGCGCAGACGCTGCTGCTCAGCTCCAAGTTGAATCAACTGCAAACCTCGCTTGGGCGAGCTACGCTGCTCGCGAATTTCGAAGTTCTCGACGGAGCTCCGGAGGAGATTAACAGTTTGCTCGGTAAGTATGAGGCTGTGACCGCGGCGCAAGTGCAATCCGTTGCGAAGAAGTATCTTTCACCGAACCAGCGCGTCGTACTTGCGATTCAGCCTGACGCCAATGCGAAGCCCAACGCTGCGACTAACCCCCAAGGAGGCCGATAATGTTTCGTCTTTATGCCGCTGCCGCTTTCCTGGGCCTGATCTTACCGAGCGGGTTTGTCAACGCAGCCGATATCGACCGCAGCAAGCCTCCCGAGACACCGCCGATTCCGAACGTCAAGCTTCCGAACATCGAACGTTTTCAACTTCCAAATGGATTATCGGTGGTTGCGGCCGAAGACCTACGATTCCCCTTAGTAAGCTTCCGAATTGCTTTTCTGGCAGGCTCCAAATACGATCCGAAAGATCTGCCCGGTTTGTCGGATAACGTCGCGGCTTTGCTCAACCAAGGCACGTCCACCCGCAATGCGCGGCAGATCGCGGAAGAATCCGCCGATCTGGGCGGTGACATCGGCGCGGCCTCATCCTCGGATACGCTTACCATTTTTGGAAGCTGCCTTTCGGAAAACACGTCCCGGTTTCTGGCCCTTCTTGCGGATGTGGCGCGGAATGCCTCGTTCCCCGACGATGAAGTGCAGTTACAGAAGCAGAACCGTTTGCAGACATTGCGGGCCGAGCGGTCGCAGGCAGGTTATGTCGCTCGCGAAGCGCTGAGCGACGCACTTTTTGGCCCGCATCCTTACTCTCACTTCGGCCCTACCGAGCAGGCCCTGGCTGCATTGAATAAAGCTGCACTGCAGTCGTTTCGTGACACCTATCTGGCGCCGAACAATGCGTTCTTGATTGTGGTTGGGCGATTGCCTTCGAAGGACGATCTGAAGAAACTCGTTACGGAGCAGTTTGGCTCGTGGCAGCAAAAGACCCTACCGGCCTACCAGCCCCCGCCAATTCCCGGAAATGCGAAAAAGCTGATTCTGGTTGACAGACCGGGATCAGTTCAGGCTGATATCATCTCGGCGCACATTGCGCCTACTTATGGATCGCCGGAATTCTTTCCGTTGTCCGTAGGGGAGATGGTTCTGGGCGGAGGAACCAATTCGCGGCTTTTCCAGGACATCCGCGAAAAGCGCGGTTTCGCGTATGATGCGCACGCCGAGAACAATTCGATGAAAGAGACCGGAGTCGTGAGTGCAGTGACGGAGGTGCGGAATGAAGTTGTAGAACCCGCTGTCGAGGCGCTCAATGCCGATCTGACGGTCCTCTCAAAGCAGGACGTAACTGCGACGGAATTGACCGATGCGAAGGACTCCTATGCCGGCAGGTTCATACTGCGGTTGGAGCGGCGATCGGGTTTGGCGGAACAACTTGTACGCGT
>JAFASD010000224.1 GCA_019244945.1 Acidobacteriaceae bacterium
TCGGGAAGTTTGATCAAAATCCTGGGGCGGCAGAGCATCAAATTTGGCGGCGAGGCACGCCGCTGGGATTGGGCCTTTGTCCAGAGTAATACCGCGGCTGGGAGTTTCAATTTCAATAATGTATTCACCGCCGTCAATCCTCTGGCTTCCCGGAAACACCGGTTATTCATTCGCGTCCTATCTCCTTGGCACGCCGTCAAGCGGTAACCTGCAAAGCCCGGCCCATGTCTTTCAGCAGAAGTATTATCAAGGCTATTATGTTACGGATGCGTATCGAGTCACGAACAAGTTAACAGTAAATATCGGACTCCGCCTCGATGTGGACGGATCATTTTCTGAGCGCTACAACCGCATTGTTGTGTGGCAGCCAAATGCATCCGATCCTCTGAGTTCGCAGGTCGGACTGAACCTCAAAGGTCAGCTCGCTTTTGTAGATACGCCCGCGTATCCCAGCCGCCATATGTTAGGGGACGCGAAAGTGCTACCGGCTCCGCGTATCGGCATTGCTTGGACACCGATGAACAATACAGTTGTTCGGCTTGGTTACGGACTTACATGGGTCTCGCCAGAACAGATCAATTACAGCTTGCCGCCGTTCCAATCGGCTGTGAACCTGAATACTACAACCATGGTCAGTACTTTGAACGGAGGTCTTACGCCGTTCAATACGCTAAGCAATCCATTTCCGAACGGTCTGCTCCTTCCGCTGAACAACAATCCGCCGCTGCTGACGAAATTTGAAGGCCAAAGTTTCAACGCTCCCATTCCGGGGCAACCTTTCACCAATGTGCAGCAGTGGAATGTTCAGATTCAGAGGCAGTTCGGCCAGGATCTGTCGATCGATGCCGGGTACGTCGGATCGAAGGCGACGCATCTTTCCTTCTCCGTGCTTCCCATTAATGAATTGCCAGACCAGTATTTATCGCTAGGTCAGGCGCTGCTGACTCCGGTTGCGAACCCGTTCTATAACGTTTTGCCGGCGAGCGCGGGGACACTCGCGCAGCCCACAGTTACGGCTGAGCAACTTCTGCGCCCTTATCCGCAGTATCTGAATCTCGGCGATAGCGCGCCGCAGCGCGGGGACTCGACATATCACGGTCTGCAACTCCTCGTCAGAAAAAGGCTGGGCGCAGGCGGAACGATTCAAGGCGCCTATACCTGGTCGAAGCTATTAAGCGATACGGACACGCTCACTTCCTGGCTTGAGGCCGGCCACAGCGTAGGTGGCGTGCAGGATGCAAACAATCTGAGACTGGAGAAATCGCTTGCGAGCTTCGATGCCGCGAATCGACTCGTGATCAGCTACGTGGTCGATATGCCGTTTGGCAAGGGCCAACATTTCCTCGGGAGCCTTCACGGCGTTGCGGACAAGGCGCTCTCAGGATGGGGCCTGGCCGGAATCACTACATTCCAGTCTGGTCTGCCGCTCGCATTTACTACGCAGAGCAATTTGACGAACTCACTCGGTGGCGGCTCGCGGCCAAACGTAATCAGCCCAAACGTCGCTATCAGCGGTTCGGCACAAAGCCGGCTTAACGAATGGTTCAATATAAACGCCTTTGCACAACCGCCCGCGTTCACTTTCGGCAGCGAACCGAGGACTGATCCAGTGCTTCGGGCAGCGGGCATCGCGAATTACGATCTGACGATTGTCAAAAAAACGCCGATCACCGAGCGCTTTAATCTGGACTTCCGGACCGAGTTCTTCAATCTGTTCAATCGCGTTCAGTTCGCGGATCCGGGAACCATTTTCGGAAATCCGCAGTTCGGCATTGTCACCGGAACGCAAAATCTTCCGCGACTCGTTCAGTTTGGACTTCGGTTGAATTTCTAGTGAGGGTAGGGGACCAAACCGACCGGCTGCATTGGCTGTACTGATCGATCCTCTTCGTGTAACGCAGTAGCTCGCGATTCAGGCATCGAAAAATTCCTTGACAAAGCCGGGGAGAGAGTCGAGTATACCTATGGAGACATTGTTGTCCTCTCAAACTAAAGGTAGACCGGATCGGCGCTGGTAGTTTTGAAGCGACGCAGGGCTAAACCGGCATCATGCAGGTACTCGCATCGGGCAAACAGACGTGCCCAGCGCTGAAAATCACGCTTGCGGCCTACGCGGCGCCTACTTCCAATGCCGCACGACAATTCCAGACTTGACTATCCAAAGCAACTGAAGAAAAGGAAAATCACTATGCGTACGTTCCGCGGGAAGTTGTATGT
>JAFASD010000233.1 GCA_019244945.1 Acidobacteriaceae bacterium
GAAACCGTCGAGCGCCAGATGGAATCGGATCCCGAACTGCGGAATCCAGTCCTGATCGAACTCGTAGAGCCATCTCGATGGAGAGTTGCTGGTCCACAGCGTCGCGGTCAAAATGAGGTCGAGCGCAATCGCGACGATGGAAATCCAGCGTGAAAGCTGGGCGCGTTTGGCGGGAACTAGCAGAGAGAAAATCCCGCCGATTAACGGAATGAGAATAAGCCATAGCAGGATCATGCCAGTCTCTCGCCATCAACGAACAAGAAGTACGACCGCGAACAGCACAATGAACCCTGCCGCAACGCCCGTCGCGTACCAACGAATGCGGCCGTTCTGTGTGACACGGAGCATGCTGGAACCCAAATCCGCGAGATTCGCCACGCCGTTGTAAACCGAGTCCACCACATCCGATGTGCTTCTACTCACTAGAAATTGAAAAGGCGCGACGAAAAGCTTGTCGTATAACCAATCGACACCCCAGCCCGAATACCAGAGCCGCAGCAGCGGATCTTCGCGCGCGACTACGGCGCCTCGCCAGGGTGCAAACAGCGCGATCGCGAAACCCAGCCCAATGAGGAAAGAAGCGCTGGCGCACAATGCAGTGACTAATTCGCTGATAGGTCCAAAATGAACCGCATTGAGCGGCGGTAGAACACTATTCAGAAAGTTTGAAAGCGCAGGAACGCCTCCGAAATCCGGCGGCGTATCCACATACCCACCGATGATCGACAGCACGCATAATGTCATCAGCGGAATGGCTACGACCAGCCCTGGCTTATAAGAAACCTCGAGCTTCTGCGGCCCATAAAAAACCAGCAGGATCAGCCTGTACGTATAAAACGATGTCAGCATCGCGCCCAGCATGCCTGCCATCCAAAACCAACCCGTACCGTTTGGCCCCGCCCAGGCTTGATAAAGAATCAGATCTTTGCTGAAAAAACCAGCCGTGATGAGCGGCAGACCCGCGAGCGCG
Source organism: Acidobacteriaceae bacterium (assembly GCA_019244945.1). GTDB lineage: Bacteria > Acidobacteriota > Terriglobia > Bryobacterales > Bryobacteraceae > Bog-105. The sequence goes on from JAFASD010000233.1 coordinate 971, forward strand.
GAGCCGCCAATCACAAATGACCAGAATGCAAGCGGAAGTTTGGATCGCAAGCCGCCCATTTTGAACATGTCCTGCTCATGATGCATCGCCTGAATCACTACGCCAGCAGCTAGGAACAGCAGCGCTTTGAAGAAAGCGTGCGTCATGAAATGAAAAATCGCAGCCGACCACGCGCCCAAGCCCAGCGCCAGGAACATGTATCCGATCTGGCTCATCGTCGAGTACGCCAGCACGCGTTTGATATCGCGTTGCGCAATTGCGCTAAATGCCGAAAGCAACATGGTGCCCGCCCCAATGAGCGCGACGATGAACTGCACGGGAGGCGCGAGCACGAACAACGCATTCGTGCGCGCAATCAGATACACACCCGCCGTCACCATGGTCGCTGCGTGGATCAGCGCACTGGTCGGCGTAGGCCCCGCCATCGCATCCGGCAGCCAGGTCTGCAAGGGCAACTGGGCTGATTTGCCGACTGCCCCGCCGAGCAGCAGCGCAGCCGCCGCGATCGCGATCCCGCTGCCCACCGGCCACTGCGTTGTGGCGCGCCGCATCATTTCCTGGATATCGAGCGTCCGCAATTGAGTCGCAATTAGAAATAATCCAATCGCGAACGCAGTATCTCCAATGCGCGTCACGAGGAATGCCTTGTTGGCCGCGCGCACATTCACCGGGTCCCTGTACCAGAACCCAATCAGCAGAAAACTGCACAACCCAACTCCCTCCCACCCGAGATATAGAAGCAGGAGATTATTCGCAAGAACCAGCGTCAGCATCGCGGCGACGAAAAGATTCATGTACGCAAAGAACCTCGAGAATCCTTCGTCATCGCGCATGTACTCGACCGAGTACAGATGAATCAGAAAGCCGACAAACGTGACTACGAGCGTCATGATGAGCGCCACTGGATCGAAATAAAACGCGATTTCCGGCCGGAAATCACCGACATTCATCCACGTCCATAGATGGTCGACCCAGGCGTTCCCCGGAGGTGAGGAGCGGAGGAAGTCCGCGGCGCTAAAAATCGCGACCAATGCCGAAAGACCAATCGACCCACAGCCCAGCCACGCTGCGATGCGGCGCGGGAATCGCGACCCGAACAACGCAAGAATGGCCGCGCTGGCAAACGGAAAAGTGGGAATCAACCAAAGCAGTGACTGCATGGCTATCCTTTCATTCCGCTTGCCGTGTCCGAATCGAGAGTAGGATCTCGCCGATGGAATTGCAGGAACAGCGCGAGACCCACCGAAGCCTCAGCCGCAGCCATAGCCAGAATGAACAGAAACATGATCTGCCCGTCCGCCGCGCCCCACTTGTAACTTCCGGCCACAAACGCGAGACCGCTCGCGTTCAACATGATCTCGACCGACAGCAAAGTAAAGATCAGATTACGCCGCGTGAGAAGTCCGATCAGACCCAGTGCGAACAACGTCACTGCCAAAAACAGTACGTCTTCCATAGGTACTGGCATCGTTCCGTTCCTCCTCCTCTTTCGAAGTGCGCCTTCCCAAGTGATATGCGCCAACCAGGCCGGCCATCAAAAGCAAAGATGCGAGCTCCACTCCAATCGCGTAAGGCCCAAAAAGCGAGATGCCGATTTCTTTCGGTGTCACGGCATGCATGGGCCCGGTGGGAGGCGCTGCATGCGCGGCCACATAAAACAGCTCGAGCAGCAGAAGCGTCGCCAACCCGGATGGCCAGGCCCAAACGCCCGGCTTAAGCCACGCGGTTTCCACATCCGTAGCATGTTCGCCGATATTGAGCATCATCACGACAAACAAAAAGAGCACCATGATTGCGCCGGCGTAAATAATGAGCTCGAGCGCGGCTATAAACGGTGCTCCGATCACATAGAAAATAACCGCGACAGCCAGCAGAGAGACGATCATATAAAGCAGCGCATGAACGGCATTGTTGCGCGTGATGGCAACCGTCGTCGCCAGCACGGCCACGGCAGCGGCGATGTAGAAGACAATCAGCATAGATCCCTCTCAAGGCAACAAGCTGTGAAGGTCCACGGGCTTGTCTTCGTTTTCAGACTGTCCCTTGTCTTTACCGCCAATTGCCACCCCGGCGACGCGCCAGAAGTTGTAATCGGGATACTTCCCAGGTCCGTTCACCATCAGATGCTCCTTCTCGTATACGAGATTTTGCCGGTTGTACTCGCCCATCTCGAAATCCGGCGTGAGTTGAATGGCATACGTCGGACAAGCCTCCTCGCAGTAGCCGCAGAAGATACAGCGTGAAAAATTAATTCGAAAAAACTCCGGGTACCGGCGGCCATTCTCATCCTCGGTAGCCTGCAGCGAAATGCAATCCACTGGACAAGCCACGGCGCAAAGATTGCACGCCACGCAGCGCTCTCCTCCATCGGGATCGCGCGTGAGGACAATTCGCCCGCGATAACGCGGCGCCAGATACGGCCTTTCTTCCGGATACTGCACGGTAATGCGCTTATGAAAACCGTGCCGAAAAACCTCCCACAAGCTACGTAATAAGCTGAGCATCTAATTTTCTCCGCATCACGATAAAGCCAACACCACAGCGCCGGTCGCCAGTAAATTCACCAATGCCAACGGCAGCATGAATTTCCAACCCCACAGCATCAACTGATCGAACCTCGGTCTCGGCATTGCGGCGCGCAACAAAATAAAAAAGCAAATAAAAGCCATCGTCTTAATGGCGAACCACACCGGTCCAGGCAAAAACGGCCCCAACCAGCCACCGAAATACAAAAGAGAAATAGCCGTGGAAATGAGCGTCACCCCGATATATTCACCCACAAAAAACATCCCGAACTTCATGCTCGAATACTCCGAGTGGAAGCCGGCGATGAGCTCGCTTTCGGCTTCCGCTAGATCGAACGGCAGCCTGCGCGCCTCCGCGACACCCGCAATCAAGAAAAGCACAAATCCCGGAAATTGCGGAATAACGAACCACAGTTTCCGCTGCGCTTCCACTATGTCCGTCAACCGGAACGATCCCGCGATAATCACCACGCCCAGCATCGAAAGCCCCATGAAAACTTCGTAGCTGAGCATCTGCGCGGAAGCTCGAATGCCGCCCAACAGCGAATATTTGTTGTTAGATGCCCACCCCGCGAGCACCACGCTGTACACCCCGAGCGAAGACATCGCCAGCAGGAACAGCAGCCCAATGTTGAGATCGGCCACCACGAAGCCCGGCGCAAAAGGAATAACCGCGAACGAGAGCAGCGCGGTGACAACAATGATTGCGGGCGCCAGAACAAAAACTGGTTTATCCGCAAACGGTGGGATCCAATCCTCTTTCAGAAACAGTTTTATGGAATCGGCAAGCGGTTGTAACAGGCCGAATGGCCCGACGCGGTTCGGCCCGTAGCGGTCCTGCCAGACGGCGAGCAACCGTCGTTCTACCCAAACCAGCACCGCGGCCAGGTTCAAAATGACGCCCAGAACCACCGCAATGATCACCAGCGGGTACAAATTCTTGAGCGTTTGACTCACTGGATGACCGCTCCCACCGGTTCGAGTTTGCCTCGCGCGGGCAGCGAACATCCGTTCAGCGGTGGTATGCCAACCGGCAGCAACGCCACCCCGTGCGGAATCTCAGATCGCAGCGACACCGGAAGCTCATACACCGAATCTCCAACCGTCACCTTGATCAACTCCCCCGACCCGGTGCCGAGCCGAGCAGCGTCCATTGTGTTCAGCGCGATATAGGGGCGCGGCGCAAGCTCAGAAATTGCCGGCGCCTGCCGGCTCAGTTCCTCCGATCCGAAAATATGAAAACACGGCAGCAGCAGACACGACTCGGCATCGGCTTCGAAAGCCCGTGGCACGGCCGAAAAATTCCATCCGTCGCGCTCTTCAGGTTCAATCAACCGCACTCCCGGATCGCCTCCTCGCAAGTGCCCGCCGATCTCTTTCTGAAATTTGTTGACCGATTGAATCGAATTCCACCCTGGCGACCAGAAGAACGGAAGGAGCGCCGGAGGTGGCGGCTGTGGCCCCGCTTCCATCGAGAACGCCAAAGCCGAATCCGGATCGTCCGGCGGTTTGGGCTCATGGACAGAGATGTTGGCCAGCATCGACGTGCGCCCGCTGTACCGTCCAGGTTCGCGCGCCACTTTCCCGAATTCCCGGCGCGAAGGAGCGACCAGCCCAATATCCGCGAGTTCCGGAATCTCGAGCGCAATCTCACTCACGATTTCGTCCAGCGTCCGCCAGCCGCGTTTCTCCGCATGAACTTCCGGAATAAAATCGGCGTCCAGCCATCTCCAACTGGCCCGTATCTCACCCTCGGGAACAAATGCCTGAAAGAACCGCTGCGCCCGTCCCTCATAATTCACGAGCGTGCCGTCGGCCTCCGCAAAACTTCCAGCGGGCAATACGATCTCTGCCCGTCCCGTCGTCCGATTCTCCAAATGATCGACCGCAATCACGTGCCGCGCGCCCTCAAAAAATGCGTCCACGCCTTCCTCGGGAGCGCGTTCATATAGATCGTTTTCAACCACGACGATCGTTGCGGCTTCCCCGTCTTTCACGGCCTGGAATGCTTCGGATAACGGACGCGGGTTCATCAGCGCGAGCCCAACCGTATTGCACTCTGGAAAACAATAAGCCAGTTTCGCCGCTTTGCCGGCCGCGCAGAGCGCCCGCGCAATTTGAGCCGCCGCTTCGACCACGGCCAAGCTACGGCAACTCGTTCCCGCGACAATCAGCGGTGAAGTTGCAGAACGCAGCGCATCGCCGATTTGATTCGCAAGCTCTGTTGTTTCACTCGAAAGATCCGCGAGTGCAGCTTCGCCGGCAATTGCCCGCGCCACCGCGAAGCCGAGCCGAGCCAAATCGTCCGGCGCAGCACGCAAGACCTCGGTGGCAATATCATCCAGTCTTGTCGGATAAGGCGCCGCTATGAACAACGGCCCTTTCTCGTATTGCACGAGTTCCCGAACCGCGTGATCGAGCCACAACGGAATCTTCAGATCCTTAGCCTTCTGGATCGGCTGTTGCCGCACAGATTGGCGCAAGCGCAGCGCCATCACCGGCAGCACATTTGTGACATCCTCGCCTAACACGAGCACCGCATCCGAATGTTCGACTTCATCGAGCGACGGCGACTTCGCAGGGCTTCTCCTCAAAGCCTCGAGCGCCGCCACAGCCACAGACCACTCCTCATCTGCTACGCCCGCGTAAAAGTTTTCCGCGCCCACAAGCTGCCGAAGAGCAAAATTGCTCTCGAGCGATGCTCTCGGTGAGCCGATGCCGATGCACCGATCCCCCTCGACCGCCGTCCTCACGCGAAGTATCGCCTCGTCCGTTTCAACCGGCTTCCCCTCGACAAGACACTCCCGGATTCGTTGTTCGCTATTCACGAACTCATACCCGAACCGCCCCCGGTCGCAAAGAAAATAGCCATTCACTTCGTGGTTATACCGGTTGATGACTCTGCGCAAAGACCCATACCGCTCGCCGATACTGGTATTGCAACCCGCGGCGCAGTGCACGCAAATCGAAGGCGCCATCTGCAGATCCCACTTCCGCGTATAGTG
>JAFASD010000465.1 GCA_019244945.1 Acidobacteriaceae bacterium
ATGTTACCAAAGACGGTCGCGGTTGCGCGCGGTGTCCGCCCGACGCCCGTGACTGATACACCTGCTGACTTGAGCACTTCGCCAATGCGCTGACCGATACTTCCAACGCCAGATTCCCTGGAAAAAAGTAACCGAGAGATCGGCAGAATGAAGCGGTTCGAGGGTTCTGCGCCACCACGCGCAAGCACTGTGGGATTGGCGTCGCGCGGGTCACGGCAAATTGAGGCCCCGCCTTCCCGCAAAGGCGTAGCGGGCGAGATCCGCAAGAAACTTGCCAACATTACGGCAAGCTGTATCGGCGGAAATTTGATGCCTCATGGAATATTTAAACCGCCGTAGGAGTCATACAGTTAGCTTACACCCGCCTGCTGGCAGCAAGCCAAAGGTGATCAATTGATGATTCACTTGCTCATAATACTCGTCGCCGGTTATTCGACGTTGAAGGCGATCAGTCTATTTCTCGTCGGCATTGACGCCCTTCGTAGCGCGGGGCCCGCCACAGCGGCGCTCCCGCTGAACAAGTCGATGTTTTTTTCGGTGGCGGCTGCTTCGCTTTTTCTTTATCTCGCCATAACCTGAGGCACATTTCAGCAGAATTCTAGTTCACCGCGCGGCCTCTGTAGGCCATGCAGAGGTCATATCGACTATGTTCTGGAATTCAGATAAAAATTCCGGATTACGTTTTGACAAATATTGAACGATCCGGATGTTTGAAAGCAGTTTGCTGAGGTACCCTTTGGCGACTGTCAAGTGAAGGTTATCTGCACCGTAACGTCCTTCAATCGAGCTAATGTTTTGTTGCAATTGAGCTAGTTCCCGCTCCATGCGCCCCATTGCTTCGGGAGTCATGCCTTTCACGCGCTTCGGTCGGCTTGCGTTCACGAGCTGGTCTTGGGGAGTACTCACATAAATGGCAGACGCATAGGGCGCCGAGTAGTTGTTCGCATTGATCAGCAGTTCGGCAGCCTCGATTTGCCTAAGCGGAGTCATTTTCTTGAGAACTTCGAACGTTCTTACTGGACAAGCCTTGTCCTTCAACAGATTCAGTGCTTCCGTACACACTCCTTCAAGCATACGAACTCGGCGCTGGAGGGATCCGACGTTGATGTTTAAGGCCCTGGCCAGTCGTTCCTGAGAGACACCATTCGCAATGGCTCGCTTCATCATGTGATGTTCTTGAACAGCAGCCAACCGGCTGATGCGCTTATTGTAGGTATAATCCTCGTCGTCGGTTGAGATTAAGCATTCAACCTCCGTTTTACCCATGTCTTTCAGAATCTCGACACGCAGGTGTCCGTCCAGCAAAAGGTAATTACCGGATAAGTTCCTGTGGCGCGTGACGACCGGCAATTCAACTATGCCAACCTCCGCGATGGATGCCGCGATCTGACGATATTTCTGGCTCTCCTTTACGGACTTACGAAGGGCTTTGACAGGTAAGATCTTTGATATTGGCACAGCGACGCACTCTGGCTCGAAGCCGAATTTCACAGACGGTTGCTGTAGTCTCCTCGAGTTGCTCATAAGTTAGGCTGCCAACCTCTGATGCAAATCGCGGGGAACGTCGTTTAGCCCTTCTGCCCGCAACAAGTTCACGAAATTCTCATCGCGACGCAATGTGCGGAGAGCTTCGACTACAAAAAGTAATCGGCTCTGAGTAAGCTCCGCCTTTTTGATAAGCACCTTTTGGCGGTCCGCTTCCTGCCGGTATATGCGCATCAGCGTAACGGTGCTGATTGAACGCTTGATTCCGTGACGGCGAGCCAATCCCCGATCGTCGATCAGTCCGCCGCGGCTGGAACGTCGTTCGAGAATGCGGCGAACTTTGACGAGCTTCCTGCCACGGAGTTTCTTTTCGTTGTAGGCGCGTGTGAGCACACTCTGAATTTCAGAGTCGCTGGTACGAGCAATCTCTATTGCCAGCCTGATCGGCATCAAACCCGTCTCGACTGCCGAGATGAGACGTTGTTCGCCTTTGTCGAACAGCTCGCCTAATAGTCCCACCCATTCAGTGGTGACGCCAATTTTGCTCGCAATTGTGGAATCGTCATAGCCCCGCTTTCGCAGGGTTTCGACTGACTGCATCAGTTCGATCGGTCGGTGTCGCCGTCGAGCAAAGTTCTCGACGAGGCTCATGACCATGCAATCTGGATCG
>JAFASD010000470.1 GCA_019244945.1 Acidobacteriaceae bacterium
GGTCGCCCCTTCTCATCAATTTCTCATCGTGCGGATTTGAGACGAAGCCGATTTCGGCGAGAATCGAGGGCATCGTCGCGCCGATTAGAACGACGAAAGGCGCTTGTCTCACGCCCCGATCGCGCGAGCGATTATTCATCTTGACCGAACCCGCCCAAAGCGACGTCTGCACTCTTTGCGCGAACTCACGGGATTCTTCGAGCTTCGCCTGCAGCACGGCTTTGTGCAAAAGATCGTTGAGATCGGAGATCGAACTTGCCGAAGTCGCGTTTTCACGCGTGGCGAGATCCAGGCCGCTCTTATCGGAAGTTAGGTTGAAATAGTACGTCTCAACTCCGGTTGCACTCGGCTCAGGTGAGGAATTCGCGTGAATAGAGATGAAGAGATCTGCCCGTTCATTGTTGGCGATTTTCGTGCGTTCTTCGAGCGGGATAAAGGTGTCATCAGACCGCGTATACACAACTTCCGCGCCCAACTGCTGGGTAATCAGCTTGCCTAAGCGCGTGGCGACGTCAAGCACGAGATCCTTCTCCATCAGTCCGCCCGGACCGATGGTTCCAGTATCATGACCGCCATGCCCGGCATCTATAACGACTTTCCCCATCTTCAGACCGAATACACGAACCAACGAACGGTCGCCGACACTGTCGCGTCCCGCGGGAAGCGAAGGCGCCACGGTCGTTTTCACGGCCGGCACAGGTATTGGAGCGGTGCTCAAGCGCGGATAGACAGCCGGTGCGGTTAACGGCGCAATCGATGCCGTCGATGGACTGAGATTCTTAGCCACAGTGGTCTGCTGCACAACGAAGCCATCGCGAGTCTGAAGAGTCGTAATTGCGCGGGGAGCAGGTGAATCGTTATGGGCGCGACTGGCATTCGCGCTCGGAGCTGAGCTAGCCGGAGGATCGGGAAGCGCAGCAAGGGTGCGCTGCACTGGCGAGGAGCTGACGTTCGAAGTCGGCGAGGGAACTGCGGGAGCGGTCAAGTTGTCAAGACTCGCGGTATTCGTGTTATCCGCTGCTGAAAGGTCTACCTGCTGAGAGCCTGTGACGCTGTGCGCCATGTTGAGTCCGGGAAGGCTGGTGCCCTTCGGCCGGATCTCGATCATGAGTCTGTCGGGATTGACCAATTGGGATGAGACGACTTCGGCGGGCCCTTCCAGGTCGAAAACAACCCGGGTTCTGCCGGGGCTCACCTCGGCGATCCTGATCTGCTTCACTCGCCGATCGGCAATGCGAATGGTTTGAATGCCGCGATGACGCGCCGCAGGAGGGAGCAGCCCGTTCAGATCAAAATAGATGCGGGAAGGATTCTCGATTTGATCGGAATCCAGTTTATAGTCTCCCTGGGTTTGAATCGCAACACGCGTTACGTCTCCAAAAGACCAAAACCGTATGGCTTGCACGCGAGAAGTAGCAGGCGTTTGGCCCCACGAGACGCTGCCTGCGCACAACATCACCGTGGGGATGAGACGGATGAGAGATGTGCGGCGGCGAATCATGAAAACGAATTAACGATGGTTAGTGCACCCGCCCCAAAATAACAAAACTGATGAAGTTTGTTCGTTCGCATTATAACCGGAAAACGCGTCCGCGAGTGCTACTATTTGGGCATGCAAGCGGCCGCTTTCGTACTGGTGGGCGGTTCCAGCTCGCGTATGGGTCGTGATAAAGCGCTGCTGTCATGGAATTCGCGGCCCCTCGTCGACGACGTCGCCAGGGCAGCTGCGGTTGCCGGCAGTGTTGCGCTGGTCGGGGAGACTACACGATATAAGCAATTCGGTTTCGACTGTTTGCCCGACCTTCGATCCGGTTGCGGACCCCTGGGGGGCATTGAAGCGGCGCTCGAGAGCCGGCGCGGTGATCTCAATTTAATTCTGGCCTGCGATATGCCCGGCCTGGAGCATGCCTGGCTCTCTCGGCTCTTATCACATGCCCAGGAAACCGGTGCCTTGTGTGTCGCCAGTCGCGATCCAGGCGGCATACATCCTCTCTGTGCTGTTTACCGGTCCGAATGCTTGCCGGCAATCCGTCGCAATCTGGATGCCCGCCGCTTGCGACTACTCGACCTCCTGCGAGAGCTGGGCGCCACTACCTTAGAGCGCACTCGCCCGCTGTGGAATGTCAACACGCCACACGATTGGGCCTCCTGCCAGGTTCGAGAGAAGTCCCTTAGCTCAGCCGATGCCCACTGACGGAAATTCACACTACATCGAGTTTCGAGACGTCAGCAAGAAGTTCGATCGTCCAGTACTGATCGACGTGAATTTCTATCTCGATCCGGGCAAGACACTTGCCATCATCGGCCGGAGCGGAGTCGGAAAATCCGTGACACTCAGCCACATCATGGGTTTCCTGAAACCAGATAGCGGAAGCATCATCGTGTCGCACGCCGACATTACCGGAATGCAAGAAGCCGAACTGAGGCGCATCCGGAAAAAGGTGACGATGGTATTTCAGTCCGGCGCACTGTTTGATTCGCTCACGGTTGGCGAAAACATTCTGTTTTCGTTGGAGCTTCGCGAGGATTACGACGAGCAGAACAAGGAAGATGTCGTGAACGGACTTCTGGAGATGGTAGATCTTCTGCATGTCAAAGATCTCTATCCCGCCGATTTGTCCACCGGCTTCAAGCGAGCGGTTGCAATTGCCCGAGCGTTGGCCGCGCAGCCGGAATGCATACTTTACGATGAGCCGACCACCATGGTCGATCCCATCATGTCGGATGATCTCGGCAACCTGATGCTTCGCCTGAAGCGGCAATTGGGCTTGACCGCCGTCGTGGTCACGCACGATCTGGATCTGATGCGTAAGGTAGCGGATTCAGTCGTTTTCTTGTACAAGGGCGAAGCGATTTACTTCGGTCCGGTTTCGGAGTTGGCGCAGTGCAAACATCCTCACGTCCGGCAGTTTTTGGCGATGGACGACGTTGAAATCGACGGGAAGATCGAAGAAACCTAATCGGATCCGAATACTCGCCGCTTCAGCGCCGTCCATTGGCGCTTGAACCACCCGGATCGGGGCATTTTCGCCTGGAGCTTATTCGTATCCAGCGCTCCCGGCTTGTTCGCGGCGGCGGAAGCACTGGGCCGGTAATCTTCGGTTCCCGCAAGATGCACGCGCGTTCCGTCAAACAGGTAAGAGCGACGGCGGAATTTCCCATCATCATCCTTGGTAATCAGTTCAAACGTGCGAGAGGTTGCGCTCGCATCTTGCGGGTCCACGTGAACGGGAAAATAACCTTCAACATCTCGCTGCCGGTAAGAGGTCTCGTAACGGTGGCGATGGCGGTTCCAGAGGAAGACACGCCAAGCATCGAAATCGTAGGATTCCCCACCGGCCGCCGTCGTCCACAGCCAGTTATGCTTGAGACCTTTTACATCATCGTTCACAGCTCCCAGATCGAAGTAGGATGTTATGCGCTTGCCTTCGGCGTATTGGGCCACTTCATCAGGGATGGACATTGTCAAATTGCGGGAAAGTACCCAACCGCACTGGTTAGACTTCGTCCGGACCAGCGTCCAATCTTCGAGGACCACGGGCTTTTTCAGCTCCGCTGCTTTTTTCTCAACCAAGTCTTTGTCCTTGTTCGCTTTGAGATCGGCAGTGCTTTCCGAGCCGTCGATGCGCTCGGCTGAAAGTTCCTGCCAATTGGCGGGAGGCTTGGGCGGCGGCGGCAGAGGTGGAAGGTTGGATTTGTTTCTCGATTGCCTTTCCCGTCTTTGACGCCGCGAAAGCTGCTGCGGGCGATCGAACACCAGCGTCGGCCGGGCCGGAGCGGCGGTTTTCGGCTGCAGTTGATGCTCCAAAACTGCGACTGATCCGCCCTCGGGGATTCTGGCGAAAGCGGGAGATTGCCGCGACGGATCGAGATGAATGTTCAGAGCTTCGTAGACGGTTGCCGCGCCTTCCGACGGCAACGTGAGCGCTCGCTGGTTGTTCTTACGAATCTGCTCCATTTGCTCGGTGCTGAGTAACTGAAGCGAATCGACCCAGCCCTCTGCGCCATTCGCGGCACGAATTTTGACGAAGCGGCGGCGAACGTCTATAACAGCCACCCGTTCGCCATACTTCAGCACTGCCACGACGCTATTTTTCTGAGCCAGCTCCCGACGGAGATTCAGCGTTGCCGGCGCGACGTAGGCTTCCCCCAACACGTCGCTCGATTGATTGGCGCACCCCTGTATGGCCAGCAAGAGCATCACCAAAAGCGCACTAATGAGAGCCAGGCGCAATAGCTGACGCATGTGGCAGATGGCTTACCCGTAGTCTAACGCGGCGTTTGTTGAGAAGACCTGAAGTGGCCGATTTCTGTCGCTCAGTCACTGGTCGGAGCTGGAAAATACCCGTCAGGCTTCTTGCTATCGTCTTTTAATGCAAGTGGTTGACACGGCTAGAGGGATCTCGTACTAAAATGGTCTTACTTCGATATGGGCCGCACGAAGAGGGCTGCTAACAGAGGTCCCGTTTCTACTCCGCTGACACTCGCCGATCTCCGATCGGGACAGCGCTGCGTTCTGGACCGTTTGGATGTGCCGGAAGATACAGCTCGACGCCTGATGGAGCTCGGCTTTCTGCCCGGCAACGAGGTGATTCCGGCCAGAAGGGCGCCGGGCGGGGGCGCGCGCGTATTCCGCGTGGATGGATCGGAAGTGGCGCTGAGAAACGATACTGCGAAACACATCCATGTCCGCCGCGATCCCGAATCAGATCTGGTCGTCCTTCCATGAGCCACCTTCATGAGTAGCTGCCACCGGGATTCAGTCGAATCGAATCTACTCCCCAATCCGTCGATCGCGCCACCCCGTGCAGCGCATGATCGCCCCATCATCGTGGCCATCGTCGGTCCGCCAAATTCCGGCAAATCCACTCTCTTCAACCGGCTCACCGGTCTTCGTCAGAAAGTCGCGAATTTCCCGGGCGTAACGGTCGAACATCGCATGGGCAAGGCAAAGCTGAAAGATCAGCATGAGGTCTTTCTCGTCGACCTGCCCGGTGTCTACAGTCTCCATCCGCGTGCTGAAGACGAGCAGGTGACACACGATGTTTTAAAAGGTGAGCGGCCGGATTTTCCCAAGCCGGATGCAGTCATCCTGATTCTCGATGCCACGAATCTGGGCCGCCATCTGGTTCTCGCCGCGCCCATCCTCAGCCTCGGATTACCGATTCTCATTCTGCTGAACATGGCCGACGATCTCGCCGCACGAGGAGGCAAAGTCGACGTTTCGGCCCTTGCCGCTGAATTGAACTGCCCGGTTACGCTCATCAGCGCCACAAAAGGCATCGGCATCGAAAGTATTCAGCAATTCTTGTTGGGTACCGCAGTAAGGCTCAATGCGCCTCCCCCCAGAATCGAATTACCTGTTCTTCAAGATGTTCCGAAATGCCGGCAATGGGCGGCGAAGCTTGGTATTCGTGCGTCCTACAAAGCCCCTGCGCCGCCGCTCTGGACGCGACGTCTCGATGCCATCTTCCTGCACCCGGTTGCCGGACCTCTTATTTTTTTGACGATCGTGATAGCGGTTTTCCAAAGCATTTTTTCCTGGGCGCAGCCGATCATGAATGGCGTTCAACACTTCATACTCGGGTCGGGGCTGTGGATGAAAAGCGTTTTGCCGGACACGCCGTGGCGCTCTCTGCTCATCGATGGCGTGTGGAGCGGCGTCGGATCGGTTGTGGTCTTTTTACCGCAAATCCTCCTGCTGTTCCTGTTTATTGGAATTTTAGAAGACTCCGGTTACCTGGCGCGCGCCGCTCTGATTGCAGATCGCACCATGGCCAAAATCGGACTGCAAGGCAAATCGTTTATCCCGTTGCTCTCGGCTTACGCTTGCGCAGTTCCAGCCATCATGGCGACGCGCGTCATCGAGAATAAACGCGATCGAACGGCCACCATCATGATCGCGCCGCTGATGACCTGCTCGGCGCGATTGCCGGTGTATACGCTGGTGATCGCGGCTTTTGTGCCAAACATTCCAGTGCTCGGTCACTTCCTTTCGTTGCCCGCGGCAACCATGTTGAGCCTGTACGTGTTGGGATTTCTGGCCGCGATCACGATCGCGCGGGTTCTAAGATCGACGGTTTTGAGGAGCGGGCGATCTTCTTTCATGCTCGAAATGCCGCCCTACCGCTGGCCGACCTGGCAGTCCTTGGCATTGCGTCTGATTGACCGCGCCAGAGTTTTTCTACGCCGGGCCGGAACGGTCATTTTTTCAGTTGCGGTTGTGCTGTGGGTGCTCGCACATCTGCCGATCCACAATGGCAAAACTCCTCCGATTGAACACAGCTATGCCGGAATGGTTGGGAAAACGATCGAACCCGCAATTAAGCCGCTGGGATTCAACTGGAAGATCGGTATCGGCCTGATTACTTCTCTTGCCGCCCGCGAAGTGATTGTCGGCACCTTGGGGACAATTTACGGCATCGAAGGAGATGAGCCTTCTGAGGGCTTGCAGCAAGCGGTGCATCACGATCTCAGCCCTGCAGGCGCGGTGGCCCTTCTGATTTTCTTTGCGTTCGCCATGCAATGTTTCTCGACTCTCGCGGTAGTCAAGCGGGAGACCGGCGGCTGGAAATGGCCCATTTTCCAGTTCTCCTATATGCTGGCGCTGGCATACTGTGGTTCGTGGGTGGCGTTTCACCTCACAAATTACTTTCTTGGATGAGCGAATTACTAAACGTAGTAATCCTGGGGTCTGGTTGCGCCGGGAACACGGCGGCAGTCTATACGGCTCGGGCCAATTTGCAACCTCTGGTGCTGGAGGGCCACGAGCCGGGCGGCCAGCTTTCCATCACGACGGACGTAGAGAACTTTCCTGGATTCCCTGAGGGAATTCAAGGTCCCGCCTTGATTGAAAACATGAAGCAGCAAGCGCAACGTTTCGGCGCCACTTATAAACACGGGCGAGTGCTGCACGCAGACTTATGCAACCGGCCGTTCACGCTCGAACTGGAGGACGGAGAGAAGATTCAGGCGCGCACCGTTATCATTGCGACCGGCGCATCGGCGCGCTGGCTGAATCTACCGAACGAGCAAAAACTGATCGGTCATGGGGTCAGCTCCTGCGCCACTTGCGACGGCTTCTTTTTTCGGGGCCGGAAAATTATGGTGATCGGCGGCGGCGACTCCGCCATGGAAGAAGCCAATTTCCTGAGTCGGTTCGGGAGCGAAGTAGCCATTGTTCATCGCAGCGGCACCTTCCGTGCGTCCAAAATTATGCTGGACCGCGCGCAGAAAAATCCGAAAATCAAGTTCATCACGAATACCGTCGTCGAGGACGTCTATGATGTTGCGAAGGGCGAAGTCACAGGCGTCAAGCTGCGCAACGTGAAGACGCATGAAGTCTACGATCGCGAAGTGGACGGGTTCTTCGTGGCGATTGGCCACATTCCCAACACGAAGCCGTTCGCAGGGCAACTCGATCTGGATGCGGACGGCTACATCATCACGCATGGCGGCGCGCGGACGAATATCGCCGGAGTGTTCCATGCGGGCGACGTTCAGGATCGCACTTACCGCCAGGCCATAACCGCCGCAGGCGCAGGTTGCATGGCGGCGATTGAAGCAGAGCGATTCCTGGAGGCGGAAGGACATTGATCGTTCGTTCAACGTGATATTCTGACGCCAGTTAGCGCCGATCCGAGAAACCTGCTTCTCTAGCCCTGGGCGGCGCAATAAACCGGTCGAAGCAGTAATCCGCCGCATGTTCGAGTTCCTGTTCAGATACCCGGCAAGCGTTTTTTCCAAAGGAACTTTTGTGCTGCTGGGATCGTGGCCAAGATGGCTGCTGTACGCGGCTATTTTTGGCGCGGCAATGGTCATTGGAGGCGTGATCTGGCAAAAACGAAGCCGCCTCGCGCCGTCTCTGAGGGGCATCAGAATGCTCGCGCTTTGGAGTCTGCAAACGGCGTTCTTGGCGCTCTTGCTTCTCTTGCTGTGGGAGCCCGCTATCAGCGTCGCGGCGCTGAAACCCCAGCAGAACATCATCGCAGTCGTGGTAGACGATAGCCGAAGCATGTCGCTGCGCGATGTGGGCGAATCGCGCGAGCAACAGGCAGTTGACCTGCTCAATCGCGGGCTACTCAAAGATCTGGGATCTCGGTTTCAGGTCCGTTTGTATCGCTTGGGCGCGGGCATCGAGCGAATTCAAAATAGCGCGCAGTTGAACCCAACCGAACCCGCGACGCTCATCGGAAAGGGCCTGCGACAACTAGCCGATGAAGCCGCAACTTTGCCGATCGGAGCGGTTGTTCTGGTCAGCGACGGCGCGGACAATTCAGGAGGAATCGATCTCGATACGCTTTCCGAATTGCGCCGGAGAAGACTGCCGGTCAATACGATTGGCTTGGGCAAAGAACACCTCACCAACGATATTGAGTTGGACGGCTTCGATATTCCCGCAAAGGCCCTCGCAGATTCGCGCCTACAAGCGCAAATCACCATCCGGCAAGACGGGTTCTCGGGAAAACGGGCAAAGCTGGTTTTGACGGGCGGAGGAAGTATTCTCGCCAGCCGCGATATCAAGATTGCAGATGCGCCCGAGCAGGTCGAGTCTATCGAGTTCAACGCGGGTAAAGCCGGGGTCAAGAATATTGAGGCCAGAATCGGTCCGCTCCCGGGAGAAGACAATGCTGAAAACAACCGGCGGACGACCGTGCTCTCCGTGGATGATTCCAAGCGGCGCATTCTCTATGTAGAAGGAGAGCCGCGGTGGGAGTACAAATTTCTGCGGCGCGCGGTAGAGGACGATGCCGCCTTGCAGGTGGTTTCGATGTTGCGGACCACCCAGAACAAGATTTATCGCCAGGGCATTGCCAGTCAGAATGAATTAGCCGAGGGCTTCCCGAGCAAGCCGGAAGATTTGTTCGAATATCAAGGTATGATCATTTGAAGCGTAGAGGCGGATTTCTTTACCGCGACCGAGCAGCAGGCCATCAAAGACTTTGTAGACCGGCGCGGCGGCGGCCTGCTCTTTCTCGCCGGCCGATGGTCTCTT
>JAFASD010000557.1 GCA_019244945.1 Acidobacteriaceae bacterium
GGAGAAACCGATATCGCATCCGTACAATTTGCGGAGATTGCGCTTGAGCTCGAGGCCATAGCCGCCGCCTAACCATTGCTCGGCATAGCCTTCGAGCGCGCCTTCGCCGGGGAGCTCGCGGCCGCCGCCGATCTCGATGTGGTAACCACGCGCGAACGGTATTTTTCCGGCCTTTTGCTCTTTGTAGAGCCACCAGGGCATGTACATGTGCATGCCGCCCACGCTGTCCTCATTGACTGGCGGGAGATCTTGCAAAATGGGCAGGAATCCGCCGACATCCGCGCCGACTGTATCCATGATGTAGCGGCCAATCAAGCCGGACGAGTTGGCGATGCCATTCGGGAATTGGGTGCTTTTGGAATTGAGCATGATGCGAGCAGTCTCGCAGCAGCTTGCGGCAAGGACTACGATTTTCGAACGGACCTCGATTTCGTTGCGCGTCTTCTTGTCGATGTAGGAAACACCGCTGGCTAGCCCGTCAGATCCTAGGAGCACTTCGCGCACCATGGCGCTGGTACGCACTTCGAGATTCCCGGTCTTCATCGCTGGAAAGATGTGCACGCCGGGTGAATTGAAATTGGCATTGACGCCGCAGGATCGCCCGCATTGCGCGCAATAGTGACAGGCGGCGCGGCCGTTGTGCGGACGAGTGAGGATGGCGAGGCGCGACGGGATGCAGGGAATTTTCAGCTTGTCGGAGGCTGCTTTGATGATCTTTTCGTAGCAGCGGGGAGCGGGCGCAGGCAGAAATTTGCCGTCGGGCGTGTTTTCGAGACCTTCGTGCGAGCCGAAAACGCCGATCAGCTGCTCGGCTTTGTCGTAATACGGCGCTAAGTCGTCATACGTGATCGGCCAATCGAAGCCTTTGCCGTCGCGGCTGTAAGGCTTGAAATCGTAGGGTCCCATGCGGAGGGAGATGCGGCCGTAGTGATTGGTTCGGCCGCCGAGCATGCGAGCGCGCCACCAGGTCCAATCCGATCCGGGTGCGTTGGTGTAGGGCTCGCCGGGCACTTGCCAGCCACCGACGAGCGTGGCGTCGAAATAGCCCCAGGGTTTGTCCCTCGTGCCCGCGCCGCGATGCGGAACATTGTAGGGCCACTCGAACATCTTCGATTGTTTGGTGCAATCGAACCAGTCGCCCGCCTCGAGCATGCAAATTTTCGCGCCTGCGTTGGCGAGAACTTGACCGGCGACGCCACCGCCGGCGCCGGAGCCGACAATCACGACGTCGTAAGTTTTCGAGGGCTGTTTTACCTGGGCCATACGTTTCTTATATCTATACACCTTCTGCTTTCGAATTTTTTCGGGGTTCGGAAGATTCTGGTTGTGAAATTACATAAGTCTTACAAATCGAGAGCCGATTTATTGTTAGGTTCGGAATAGCGACAAATTGGGAGACTCGTGAGCAATCCTATCAGCAGCATCAGACCGGAACGATTGAACTGGGCGACGGCGATCGTCCTGATTTTTTTTCATTTGGGCGCCATTGCGGCCTTATTCACTTTTAACTGGCGCGCTTTTGGAGTTGCGGTTCTTCTCTACTGGATGGCGACGGGCCTTGGGATCAGCATGGGGTATCACCGGCTGTTGACGCATCGCTCCTACCGGGTGCCTCGGTTGCTGGAATATTTCTTTGCGACTTGCGGAGCGATGACGCTCGAAGGCGGGCCGATTTTCTGGGTGGCCACACACCGTGTTCATCATCAACACTCGGATCGCACGGGAGACCCGCATTCTCCGCGTGATGGAGCATGGTGGGCCCACATGGGATGGATTCTCTGGGGCGAGACGAACCATAGCAACACGCGTTTCTTATCGAAATATGCTCCCGATTTGGCAAAACACCGTTTTTATGTTTGGCTGAACAATTATCATTGGGCGCCTTTGGCCGCGGTCGGGGTGCTGCTCTTCGCGTTTGGCGGTCTTTCTGTGTTCTTATGGGCCATCTGTTTTCGTGTGGTGTTCGGGCTGCACGCCACATGGCTGGTTAACTCGGCTACGCACATGTGGGGCAGCCGCCGTTTTGTGACCCGCGACGATTCGCGCAATAACTGGTGGGTCGCGCTGATCTCGTTTGGAGAAGGCTGGCACAATAATCACCATGCGCATCCGACGTCGGCGCGGCATGGGCTCGCCTGGTATGAATTCGATCCCACGTGGCTGCAGTTGAAGTTACTTCGGCGGCTTGGGATCGCTAAGTCGGTTCACGTGGCGAGATTGGATAGCGAGCTTTCCGAGCGGAAAGTGGCTTAACGGTTCTGTATTTCAATTATTGCAAGTGCGTAAGAAATCCCGAACGAAGCAGACGGCTAGCTCTTTTGCTGAAGGCCCCCAGCGGACTTCCATCAGGAGCGAAACAGCCGTTCAAGCTGCTCGCCCACTTGTTCGCTGGTGAGATATTCGCCGCGCTCTAGCTCTGCTTCGCCCAGATTGACCGCTGCGACGAAACGGGTCTCTTGCTCGAGATAGTGGCTGATAACTTCCGCCGCGAGCGTATCCGCGGCCTGTCCCCTGTGGGCTGCAAGCTGCGCAAGCTGGGTTTGTTTTTCAGGGCTAAGAGGAACTTCCATGCGTCTTCAAATTTCAGGATTGCATGACGTTCAGTCAATTACAGCCCTCTTCAACAAAGGTCTTGGGTTTTAGGGGGTCGACAGGGGGCCTGATGACCTTTGGTGGAGGACCGAGCCCGTTCGAGAGATGGATAAAATCCAGATCGTTGGGGCGCGTTCGTTCAGCCCCTCGCCGGTAAGCTGGAAGCATGGTCGTCACGGGCCGGCGTAAGTCCATCGCATTCTTCATCGCGCTCGGCGTAGCTCTCATTTCCGTTCTGGTTCTTCAATATGTCGGTTGGGTGCTGCTCAATTGGCGGACGGGCGTGCTGCTCTTTTTTGGAGCACTGCTCGTGGTGGCGATCATTAGTGGCATCGTCCTCAATACTACGTTTCTGGTTCGGGAAATTCGCAGGAACGAGCAGCACGATGCGTTCATCAACGCCGTCACGCACGAGCTGAAAACACCGGTTACTTCCATTCATCTCTATCTGGAGACGTTGCTGGCGCACAGAGTGGATGAACCCAAGCGCGAAGAATTCTACCGAATTATGCTGGACGACTGTGGCCGCCTGCTTTCGACCATTGAACAGGTGCTGCGGACGGGCCGTATCGGCGCTTCGAATCGCGTGGCGAACGTTTCTTCCATCGATCTGGAGGGTCTAGTGGTGGAATGTGTCCAGCGGGCCAGGACGCTTCATAATTTGGAGCCCGAAGCCCTGCAATACCGGCTGGGCGGCGGCATGAAGATACAAGGCGATGTGGATGAGGTGCGAGCCGCGGTGTCAAATCTCATCGAGAACGCGATCAAGTATTCCGGGAAAAGTGTGAACGTGACGGTTGAAACGGAACAGATGGATGGCAGAACTGTTTCGGTGCGTGTGAGAGATCAAGGCGTGGGGATTCCAAAGACTGAATTGAAGCGGATCTTCAAGCGTTTTTATCGGATCCCCGGACCCATTGCGACTCGGCTTAAAGGCACGGGACTGGGCTTATACATAGTTCGGTCGGTTGCCAAGAGGCACGGAGGACGCGCTTGGGCGGAGAGCGAGGGTCCTGGTCGCGGGAGCACGTTTATTCTGCAGCTTCCTTTGTTTCGATGAACCGGATTCTGGTAGTCGAGGATGAGCAGCACCTTGCGGATGGGTTGCGCTTCAACCTGGAGGCGGAAGGATACGAAGTTGAAATCGTGGATAACGGGGAAGAGGCTCTCCGGCGAATCACAGGAGAGCTGGCCCGATTCGATGTTTTGGTGCTCGACGTGATGCTTCCCGGGAAAGATGGCTTCGCCGTGATGTCTGAAATGCGTGACGCGAACCATTTCGTCCCCACGCTCCTGTTGACCGCGCGCGGACATTCGGATGACGTGCTGCGCGGCTTTGCCGCGGGGGCGGACGATTATCTTACAAAGCCTTTCGATTTGGCGATCCTGCTCGCCAGGATTCGCGGCTTACTGCGACGGCGAGAATGGCTTCGCGCATCGCCGAACACTGTTACGCGGCACGATGACCTATTCGCATTCGGCGATGGAAACGACAAAATAGTCAACTTCGACCGGTTGGAGCTCGCGGTACGTGACCAGGTACTTCGCCTCACTTCGATGGAAGCGAATCTGCTTCGCTATCTGATTCAACACGAGGGCAAACCGGTTTCTCGAAACGCGATGCTGCAAGAGGTATGGGGAGTTCACGAAGACACGGATACGCGTCCGATCGATAACTTCATTGTTAGGCTTCGACGATATATAGAGGACGATCCGCGAAGGCCCAAGCATCTTCTGACGGTGCGAGGGGTAGGTTATCGGTTTATCGCGGCGCCGGGCAAATAAGCTGAGTTAGCATCAGGACAAGCCGTCTACGATGTACAGGCGAGAGGACATGTAACTGCTGGAGTATGCATACGCCCCGGCTGCGGGCGCGGCGACGATGCTACTTAGACCGACGAAGCCGTCTGCTTTTTGAGGCGCGATCGTTTTCCACAGGTCGTGTTGCGCAGTTTGCGTGTTTATTCTGAGAATCGAATATCCAGAATCGCTATGTTTGCTTGTGTAGAGGCTTTGACTATCATCGCTCCATGCGACGGGAAATGTCTCTGAACATTGCTTTATCTGCCGGACGTTCTTATTCGCTATGTCGACGATTTTCAGTTCTCGCCCGGGTGTAAGTCCCGCAAATCGCGAACCATCCGGCGCGACTGTAACGAAATCCATATACGGAGAGTTTTCCAGTGGAACCGGCTTGTCTCCATTCACGTTTTGCTTGCAGATCATCAGCGGACCGCCGGGGAAGGCCCCACCGGTAAGTAGTTCTTCGCCGGAGCCGAGAAACTTCGCCCACTGATACTCGAAGCCGCGGCCAAAAATCTTGGATACCTTGCGCGAATCGACGGATGTGATCATCAACGTGCCGCGATCGAGTGGATCGATGGTTAAAACGGATTTTCCGTCTGCCGAAATTGCGAGGCCTCGACCGGAGCTTATGGGGTAGGTCTTTCCGGAGATGTGGTTATGCAAATACGCGATGTAATGTTGACCACCGGCATCACCTCCTTCAGTGAACAGGACGAGATTACCGTCGGAAGAAATATCGTCTACGTGGGAGCAATCGAATTTCGAAAGATCGGTTTCTCCCGCGCCGGCGAGTGC
>JAFASD010000268.1 GCA_019244945.1 Acidobacteriaceae bacterium
CGCAAGTAGAGCTGGAACGTAACTCTTCCTCTACGCTGAAGGTGCATGTCGAACGCGCTCGGGGCGACAAATGTGAACGCTGCTGGAAATACACAACCGACGTGGGCCGTGACACCGATTTCCCAACCGTCTGCGCCTCCTGTGCAACGGTACTCCCGGAGTTTCTCCCATAGTGTCCATTCGGCGAAATGCATTCACGCCGTTGGCGATCTCACTCGCGGTTCTCCTCGCGGATCGCCTCTCCAAAGCTCTCGTTCAACACTCCGTGAGCGCCTTCGATAGCATTCCCATAATTCCCGCTTGGCTGCGCATTGTGCACACCGAAAATCCCGGCGCCGCTTTTGGAGTCCTCGCCGAAGGCAACCCCTTCCTGCGCAGTCTCGTCTTAATTGGTGTATCCACTTTGGTGCTCATCGCGGTGGCCTCCGCGTTGTGGAGCCGCTCGAGCGCGTTCACCACGACAGTTACCCGAGTTGCTCTTGCCCTCATCCTCGGAGGCGCAATCGGAAATCTCTACGACCGCATCGTTCACCGCACCGTCACCGATTTCGTTGAGGTCTACCACGGCGCCTGGTCCTTTCCCGCGTTTAACGTGGCCGATAGCGCAATCACCATCGGCGCCATTTTGCTGATACTCGATTTGCTGCGTCCGCATCGCAAGCCCTTCCCGGAGAAAGCTGGCTTGGCCCACAAATAAATGCTCCCGAAACTGATCAGCATCGGCTCGTTTTACATCCCGACCTATGGCGTCCTGATAGCTCTCGCATTCTTGGCGGGATTAGGAACTACGCTGCGCCTTGCCCGTCGCGCCGATCTGCCCCCCGACAAAATCACCAACCTCGCGGTCTACTGCGCCATGGCCGGCATCGTCGGCGCAAAGCTTTTCATGTTCCTCTTCGATCTCGGCGATTACATCAAAAATCCCGGCCAAATCTTCTCGCTCGAAACGCTCCAGGCCGCTGGCGTCTTCCACGGCGGTTTCATCGCCGCACTGATTCTCGCAGTGCTCTATATAAGGAAGCAGCGTCTGCCCGCATTCCCTACCATGGATGCCTTCGCGCCCGGCATCGCGCTAGGCCAGGCAATCGGGCGCCTGGGCTGCTTCGCCGCCGGCTGTTGTTGGGGCAAAGAGTGCGATCTGCCCTGGGGCGTGCGCTTCCGCTCTGATTTCGCCGCTCCCGTTCCGCTCGATAAGCCGCTGCACCCCGTCCAGCTCTACGAGTCCGCAGCGGATCTCATAATCTTCGCCATTCTCTACCGGCAATTCAATCGCAATCACCGCCCCGGCCACGTGATCGCGCTCTATCTCGTCCTCTATTCAACCGCGCGCTTCATGATCGAATTTTTCCGCGAGCACGAACAGCCCCTCGTCGGCCCATTCTCACTCACGCAATGGATCGCTCTGGGCCTGCTTCTCCTCGGAGCACTCATGCTCTCGCCCACAATCGCTCATTCTCCTCTCCGCCCCAAACAAATGGTAGAGTAAGAAACCGAGTTGGGGGCGACCTACTGTGACGCTCATTTTTTGCGAAGCGCGATCTGCCCGGAGAACGTTCGTCTCTCTTGCGCTGGTAAGCTTGCTGGCCGGTGCGGCCTCAGGCGCAGCTGCGGCAACCGCCAATCCTGATCTAAGCAATCAGGTTTGGCAACACGAATCCGCCGGAGATCTAGCCGGCGCCCGGTCTCTTCTCGAGCACGAAGCCGCAACCCCGGGCAATAGCGCAGCGGCCGAAGCTCTCGCCGAGTTTCTGGACCGCCATGGAGACGCCGCCCGCCGCGACGCCTACTTGAAATGGGCTTCTATCGAAACCGACCCGCAAAAGCGCAAGCTGGCCCTTCGCCAGGCGGTCCTTCTCGATTTCATGGACGCCAAAGACGCCGAACTCACCGCCGATTTGCCCCGGTACCGCGCAGCGGGCGGAGCCGACCTGGCGCCTCCCGCCAAAAATCGCAAGCCGAACGCCTTCTCCTCCATCGTCATCCCAGGACCGCTTCCCTCATTCGCGCGAATGGCTGCGCTCGCACCTGATCTCGCGCCCGAAGAACTGCTTCCCGCTCTCGCCCGAAATGTGGTCACCAACGGATATGAAGCCTCGGGCAATGAAGTTCTTCAGCCTACCGAATACTTGCGCCTGCTCATCCGCTACATAGGTCAAGCTCGCGAGCTGCAAGCCATCGCGGGCAAAGATCGAAAAATCGTCATCGCTACCTGTGACAGCGCCGAAACCGGCAATCTGCTCAAAGTTCTCGGTTACCGCATGCGTGGATCCTGCGGCGGCGATATTGTTCTCGAAACCGTCAACGCCACTCGGGCTTTCGTCACGGTGGATTCAGCTTTCCCGCTCACTGAGCTCGAACAAGATCTGCGCGCGAATCACCGTTTCGAATTGGCCTACGCGCCAACCGTAATCCCCGTTCTGTACAGCCCCGATTACTGGCTGGCCGCCCTGGGACGCAATAACCAAACGGATTTCATGGATGCCTTCCTGGCAGACCCGTCGCTTTGCCGCCTGTATCTCGGTTTGTCGCACCTCGATAGCATGACCGCGGAGGTACTCCGCAGGCAGACCTCTCCCGCCAAGCTCAAAATCTACGCCCATGTGCTGGATTTCTTCGGCGCAATGTTCCAGGTCCGTAATGGCGCAGCCGTCGTCCCAGGCCCTCCCCGTGTTTGGGCTTCCATGGTCGGCGTCTCGCCCTCTAATCCCGGAGCTTTCTTCGAAAAACTGATCTCTACCGACGACGGCTGGATGGCCAGCTATTTCGACGCGCTTTCCCGTATCGAAGGACCCACCGCTGCCTATCTCGAACAGCCCGAGCGATTGAAGCGTTTCTACGACGCAGTGAGAGGCAAAATCACCAGCCCCGGCCCGGCCCGGCCGGTTTTTCGTTCGAGCACTGAATTAATGTTGCTGACCACCTCCCTTCGAATCGATTCGAATGGCCAGCCGCACGTCCCCGGAGATATCGAGGTTTGGCGCACGCTCTTCATCCGCCATCCCCACGGTAAATATGACGGCAGGTTGACCCGTTCCGCCTCCACCTGGCGCACTAATGACGATCTGGTCGAAGCGCTCTTCGCGCTCAGCCGAAAAACCGTGGAAAATGAGCCGCTGAAAATTTTCCTGGCTCTCAACGATGTCGATCGTGGCCGTGCGAAACCCATTTCCCCGCAACTCGCCTCACGCCTGATCGCCGGCTATCGCGCATACGGCGCGCAATACGTCATATTTGCCAGCTCGCCCAGCCTCAGCGAAGCATCCATCGGACACTTTCTCGATATCTGCGCCCAAACTTCCAACCTGCACGACCAGTCGCTAAAAGCCGATACAATCGGCGCCTTTCAGTCGCTCGTCGAGCTATGGGGAATCTTGTGCCGCCAGAATTCGATTCCCGCTGCGGATGAAGATGCCACCTTCGCCAAGCTCATTGCTCCCTTTATCCATATCAAGCAGGAGACCGAAGTCTTCGATGCCGGCCGTTCCGGTGTAGATGTTCTACTCGCCGCGGCAAACGCGCGCTCCAGCGCCTCGCGTCAAGAGCAAATGGTCGAACTCCTGGTCGGCAAATTGCGCTCGGAAGGTTCCGCGCCGCCTTCTCCCGCCGAAACATTTCTCCGCGTCTTTGATGCCCAGCGTTTGCTCCCCCTCGATAGCATCTTCCTGGTCGCCGACCGCGCCGGAAAAGGCAGCATCGATTCCAAAACCGCCAAGAACATCAATGAGCAAATCGCACGTCTCGAAGAGACACAGTGGATGCGCGGTTCCCTTTCCTCGGAAGAGAGGAACTCCCTCTCCACCGGCTATTGGAGCGCGCGCCACATCGAGCAGGAGCGCAAATTCAACCTCGATGGCGTTCTCAAGAATTCCGAAAAGAAAGATGCCCGCGCCCTCCTTGCCCCGTTCTTGCGCGATTCCCTCGTCGGGCTGCTGTATTCCTATTACGCCCCCACCGGCGCTCAGCTGCTTCTCGCAAACCCGACCTTTGTCCGTGGGCATGACTTCATTGGATCGGAAGGTTCGCCCGCGGAATGGCACGAAACTGAAATCTCTGGAAGCGGCTGGCCCGAAAGCGGCGGCGGCCGGCTCATGGGTTCTCTCGTATCACTTCCTTATGCCATCGCGGAAGCAGAGCAGAATTTCCTTACTCCCAAGCGCGAGCAAGCCCTCATTTGGGCTGACCTGGTTCCCCAATTGATCGTCAACGTAACCGTAAATCGGTGGAGAAGCGTAACACCGGAACAGCTCCGTTGGGTTGCTCTTCACATTCAACGCGGTCGCGCGCTCCTGGCGGCTGCGGCTCTTGATCCCTCCGTCGAGCCTCCAGTTCTCAACTCCTACGGCCGCTTCGCTACCCCCGCTCGCGTAGAGTGGCTCGCGCAACAATTGCACACCGGAAATTTCGCCACAGCGGCATCTGCGATTCCGGATTCTGTTCTCTACGCCATAGCCGATGACCCCGCTCTCAAAGACGTCTCGCCCGATATCGACTCCCTCGAAATTTCAGCCATGGCCGCAGCCAACGCGCCCGACCTCACACCCGAAGCCATATCCCGAGCCTTCGGTACGCCGAAACCAACCCTGACTCACTCCTATCAACCGGGCCTCCTCTACCTCCGCACCTTCCCCGCGCTCATGGGTTATTCGAGCCGCATTCTCGCAGAAAGCTGGGAATCGAACAATCTCTATTACGCGGCGCTCGCTGAAGAGACCGGAATCCCCACCGATCGGTTGGATTCCTATGTGCCTGAATGGAATCGTTCGACAATAGAAAATATATTCGCAACGCATTTGGAAGACTGGCCCGCACTGCTGCGCTCGCTCCACGCCACCGCGGATGCCGTGAGACAGCACGGTCAAGCCGGAACTTCACCCGGTTCGGAGGACTAGGCACTTGGTGAGGACATTTCTCAGCTTCATTAGCTGCTCGGCACTACTCGTTGTGGCTGCAGGTCCCTGGCTGCGCGCTCAAGATCAGGATCAGACCACCTTTCACGTAAAGGTCGACATGGTGGTGCTTGGGTTCACGGTAACTGACCAGAAAGGCAAGTACGTCAACGGGCTCAGGCCCAAAGATTTCAGAGTCTACGAGGATGAAATCCCTCAAAAGGTGGCCACCTTCGCTGAAGGCGATCATCCCCCGTCGCAGGTGCTCGAAAACGGCGAAACGCGGCCTCTGCGCTCCGCATCGAGCGACGCGGCAACTTCCGACGGAATCCCCAGGCCCGACATCATCGATCTTCGCTCGAGCTCCGCCGGGACAAACGTCTTTGTACTCTTCGATACCAGCAACTATATGTATCGCGGCTTCGTGTACGCATCCGATGCCATCGCCGATTTCATCCGCGGCTTGGATCGCGCCGATTCCATCGCCGTTTACACCTATAGCCGGAACTTAAACCGTGCCGTACTCTTGAATCGTGATCGATCTACGGCCATCGCTGGTCTGCGCAAAGCCGTCGCTGGAGACGATTCCGCGCTTTACAACTGCCTGCTTCTCACCTTGCGCGACGCAGCCCGGGTGCCCGGAAGAAAAGTCGTGATCGTCTTCTCAAATGGGCCGGACAATGCCAGCATGGTAGCCCCGGATGACGTTCGCGCGATCGCTGAAGACGAAGGCATCCCCATCTACGTGATCTCGACCAGTGAGGTGAATAAAGATCCGATCTCGGCGACTGTTTTCAAAAAGATTTCGACAAATACCGGCGGCAAGAGCTATTTCGCAAAAACCTGGCAAAAGCAAATCGAGGCCTTCGAATCCATCCGCGAAGATCTCGGCAACAGCTATACAGTGACCTATTATCCGCAGCCGAATCCGAACGAAGGTTTTCGCAAAATCCGAATCGATTTAATCTCGGATGCAGCAAAGAAGTACAAAATCCGCGCGCGCCCGGGCTACCGTCCCCAGCGCGGATTCTAATGTGGGGCGGACGTCCTCGTCCGCGCCGGGCGTCGGTATGTACCGGGCACATACTATACAGAAGATACCGAGTACATCGTGAACATTTTTGGGGCAATATGTTTGAAAGCATATGCCCTGGAAAGAACACGGTGTCATGGAAGAACGTTTTCGACTGGTGGAAGAGTGGAAGAGCGGGGACTGGAGCATGGCCGAGCTATGCCGGTTCTATGGAGTGACGCGCGTGACCGGATACAAGTGGGTCGAGCGTTATGAAAGTGGCGGGATGGAAGCGTTGCGGGATTTGTCGCGAGCACCGAAACGGCATCCGAATGAGGTTGGCGAGGAGATGGAGGATTTGGTGATCGCCGAGCGGGAAAAGCACCCGAGTTGGGGCGCGCCAAAGATTCGGGCGCGTCTGAGTCGCGAGCATCC
>JAFASD010000112.1 GCA_019244945.1 Acidobacteriaceae bacterium
TGATGAGACTCATCCTTGCGAATCCCGTGATGATCGACGCATACAAGGAAGGTGTTCCCGGTAATGGCAAGCCCTTCCCCGACGGCTCCAAGATTGCAAAGATCGAGTGGCGACCGAAACAGATAACCGATCCCCCATTTTCCGCGAAGACCCCGGACACGGTTCCCGGAGATCTTATTGAGGTGGAGTTCATTGCGAAGGACAGCAAGAGATTCTCGGACACGCACGGATGGGGATACGGAATGTTCGACTATGACGCTGCATCCGGTACATTCAAGCCGGCCACCGAGGCTAGTAAGCCGCCGCAGGGGCACAACGCCAAGTGCGGCGCCACATGCCATACGCTAGCTGCGTCAAAGGATTACATTTTCACTGCGTACGCGAAGAGGTGAACATTACGTGCTTTCCAGGTCCGGCTCTGTGAAGCTGATCCTCACGAGCAATCCCGGATTCCGCCATTGGTAATGAAAGTCAATGGTCAGCAACGCGCAGGCAAGGGAGTAGGAGGGCTGTGGAACTCGAGATGAATCTGCCAGAGGCGGCGAAGGCAAACGGACCCGCGCCCGTGAATGCCCGTCCTCGGAATTGGTGGTGGCTTGTGCCGCCGGCTCTTGCTTTGTTCTATCCCCAGGCAGTCAGAGCCCTGTACGAGAGCGGCAGGCTGCTGCATCGGGCGGCGGGGTCGACTGATGTTGTGGCCTGGCTCGCCACCGTGCTCTCGGTTGCACTGGTCTATAGCGTGCCCGCAGTTGGGATCCGCGTTGCGTACGTGCTGGGACGACGTGAAAAAACCTCCTCATCGGAATTGCTGGCGCGTCGTCTGGCGCACTTGGCGGTCGCCACTCCTCCCCTTTTTGTGCTGATCGGAGTCATTTTCTTTTTACTGCATTCTCCGAACAGCGACTCAGTGTTCTGGCTAATCCTGTGGCTGACGGCCTTGGCGGTAGGCGTGTGGGTCATAGCCAGGCAGAATCGCGAAACGCCCGTTTTATCGGCATTCAATCCCATTCCGCTCAGAATGGCGCACGGTTCTTCAGCCCTCTTGATCGTGGTCATTTTCCTCGGCTGGCATCTGTTAAACCACGCGAGCGCCGTGTTCAGCGCCGACTTCGATCAGGCGATGATGACCACGCTGCGGAAATGGTATCGGTCCGGGTTGGTTCAACCGGCGCTGGTGACATTGGTGCTGTTCCAGGTTGCAAGCGGTGCGATCCTCTGGTGGCGGGCCACCGCGGCGCGCGGCGATCTCTATAAGACACTGCAGACGTCGACAGGCGCGTTCCTGAGCGCTTTCATCGTCTCTCACCTCAACGCCGTCTTCATTCTGGGGCGTGCGGTTACGAAGGTTGATACGACCTTCCTGTGGGCGTCCGGCGCTCCGCAGGGCCTTTTGTCAGACGCGTGGAACGTGCGGCTCATCCCACACTACTCGCTCGGTGTTTGGTTCGTGATCACTCACATGGGACTGGGTCTCTGTAGTGTCATGCTCGCCCACGGGGTGGCCCCGCTCGTAGCGGGGCGCGTCGCTTGGGCTGTGGGTGGAGTCGGAGTGGCGTTCGCGCTGGTGATTACCGTTGCACAACTGCGAGTCCATGGCCCTAAATAACTCACCGACCCTTGCAACAGACGTACACGCCCCCTCCGGCGGGTGGCGACACCGAATGCCTGTGTGGCTTCGGAAAACTGTCGACGCGCCACGACCGCGGGAACTTCGATGTTTCGACAAACGTATCGCTCGTGACGTTCACGAAATCCGAGTCGGCTTTGATCGCCAATGGAACTCTTTAAAAGAGTAAGAGAAGCCTGGAGCGCAGTTCGATGGAAGATGCTGGTCATTTTCGCGTTCTTCAGCATAATCTCGACAGTTCTGGTTGCGTCCGCCGCGGCGGCTGTGCTGAACGTCGTGATAAGACGTGAAATTGCCACCCTCGTTCAGGAACGGATCAACGGAGTCGTCGACAGTTGTAGTCGATTTACCCCGTTCCTCCTCGAACGGGTTCCAGCGTGCCGGACGCCCGCATCGGATTCGCCTCTGTTAGAAGATCCGGCCGCCTTGTGGCCAGGGGGTCAGAGC
The DNA here is from genome assembly GCA_019244945.1 of Acidobacteriaceae bacterium. Classification (GTDB taxonomy): domain Bacteria; phylum Acidobacteriota; class Terriglobia; order Bryobacterales; family Bryobacteraceae; genus Bog-105. The sequence continues at coordinate 2,075 of JAFASD010000112.1, forward strand.
TCGGTGACCGTGTTATCCGAGCAGGCGGGCGCCGCCATAAAACCCGGTTGGCTCGATGCAGACTCGTTTTCCGGCATTGTCGTCGACCGAGGAAATCTCGAAATACGCTCTTACCGTTTTGTTGAACGAGAAGGATGTTCGATGTCGGCGCTAGTTCGCGTTCGGTTGACTGAGTCCTTCCTCAACAAACTGTCAACCGAAGCGGGGTTGGAGATTTCCGGTACCAAAATCGTGCCGATGCGGCGCTACCGGGCTGAAAGGGGCACGGCAGGTGAAATTGAGGCCAATTTTATCCCTGGATCAGGCCGCCCGGTTCCCATCCTGGTGAGCGCACGAAACTGGCAGACGGGACAATTCGAAGATTGGACGGTATGCCAACTCCGCCCCACCTATGCGCCCACAATCGAAGGCTTGAATCGAATGGGCTTGCGAAAGGCATCCTGGCTCTCGCCGTTCGGTGGTATTGCGTTTGGGCATGTTCTCATTTACGGAGCGGGCTTGCTTCTCTCCGTTCGGCTGAGTCAGCGCATTGTCGCGGCGATTGACGGTTTGAGTAATGCCGCGCAGCGCGTCGGGAAAGGCGATTTCTCAGTCAGACTGCCGGTTCGTGAGCAAGACCAGCTGGGAATCCTGGCCTCGTCTTTCAACGCCATGACCCGCGATCTGGAAAGTCTGCGCGAAGAGGAAAAAAGAAGCGCGGTTCTCGAACGGGACATTGCTTTGGCCCAGGAAGTACAGCAATATCTTTATCCTCGTACCCGGCCTGAATTGTCCGGCGCCAGTGTGTGGGCAGTTACCACGCCCGCTCGTGTCGTCAGCGGCGATCTTTATGACTTGCTGTCCTTCCGAGACGGTACAGCCGGTTTGCTAGTCGCAGATGTGAGTGGCAAGGGAGTGTCTGCCGCGTTAATGATGTCTCATCTGCAGGCGTTGGCCCACGGTCGCCTGCTCTCTGCCGATGAGAGCCGCACCCAACCTCCGCCGACCACATTCGTCAGGGGCCTCAATCGGGATCTACGAGGCCGTTTTGGAAATAACCGATACGCGACGATGTTTTACGGCGAGTTTGACTCGCGCAGCAAAGTGCTTCGGTACGTTAATGCCGGTCACATGCCGCCGATCTTGATCTCCAAACCCGGCGAAGCAAAGAAGGTTGAAGCAGGCGACTTGCCGGTGGGGCTTTTACCCCAAGCGGAATATCAGGAGCTTCGGGTCGATTTGTCCAAAGGGGGCGCCCTCGTCATCTACACAGACGGAGTCACAGACGCCCTGAACTCTCAGGGCGAGGACTTCGGTGAAGCTCGTCTGATAGGGTGCTGTAATTCGCTGCCGGAGGGAACCGACGCAGAGGCGATCGGGAGGTTAATCTCTACAAGCGTGGTTGAGTGGACGGCCGGAGTGGAGCAATTCGATGACACGACCATTCTTGTCCTCTCCGTGGAGAGAGTGTAATTTCGAGTGGCGGGCAGCAACGTCTTTCGACGGCCATCTCACGGAAAGCTCGCTTAACGGGGCGCGCTACTGCTCTTCTCACACCTTCCGGATTGCGCCGACGGTGCAACGTCGATAAATATTGCCTTTATTTCCGAATGTAATTCCGCTGCGACTGCTGATCTATTCAGTGCACCATAGCGGCAACACGCAAGGCCTCCTCCGGCTCCGGGGCCTTTCGGCGCCTTCGCCCGCTCAGCAGATACACGGCAGCTCGCAACTCCAGCAGTGGGTCATCTGAAGCTTCAATCCCCTCCACTCGCGGAATCGGATCGAAGATGATCGTCTGTTGTTCACGCGCGTTGTCCAGCGTATCCGCGGTGAGAGCTACTGTCCCGAGTTCAACCGTCTCGCGATCGTCCGGCCAATGAATTGTGGCGTCATTAACGGTATCCCCTGGGTTCGCCAACTGTACCAAAATGCGAAACTCCACTGCGCGCGATTCCAGGCGCTGCTTTATCTCGTTAAAGAGAAAATCGGCATCTTTCGTCTTCGCCTCGCCGGGACTGAGGTGCTCCTCACCTGATTCCGGCACAATGCGGTAACGTCCATATCGGCTGAGACCCTCCTCGTTCGTGAAACGCATCGCCGTCACGCCAAAGTATCTTTCTGTAGCAAAGCTGGCGGGCATCGGCTTGGGCGTCTGCACAAATGTTAAAGCCGCCGGATGAGCGCCCAGGAATTTCTCGATCGGCGAGGGTGATTCCTGCGACGACCGGCTTTCGGCCACGGCTTGCAAAAACTCAAGAAACTCCTCGCCTGTTCTCGTGGGGAAGCCGTCTGTCGAGTGGCTCACGATATCGGTATGAACATGCTCCGCCAGGTGGAAGCGGATGGCTAGGCCCCGAGGGTCGGCATTCGGATCGTTGTCCGGCAGCAAAGGAATCCCGGTGGAGTTGGAAAACCTCACGGTCACCGGCGTCGACGGGCGTATGACATGTGGCGCGCACGTCAGTGCGCTCGCACGGGGCGATGGCGTAAAGAGCCCTGTCACGAGAAGACCTTTCGCATGCGCAGGTCTAAATCCCGGATGCAGTCCGAAAATGGCGTCAAATTGCTGAATCAACCTTTCGCTGAGGGCAACAATCTTCGCATCAGCAGGAAGCGGCATCGCTTTCTCCTCTTCTGCACCGAGTATTCGGGGCTCTCAAGGTCCGATTCTCGATGCACTCAATAGCTTGTCACAGTTTGCCCACCGCGTCGAACTACATTGCCTTCGTTCACGCTCTCTTGCGCCGCGCATTCAATCACCTACGATGATTTGTTCCCGCGGCTGCAAATATACCCAGCTTTTTGAGCAAGCGGATGAGCTCAAGACGTTCGCTGGGCGTCAACACTGCCATAGTTTTCTCCAGGTCGTTTGCGTGTTGCCGGAACGCACACTCGATAAGGCGCTTACCCTCCTCGGTGAGTTCGACGAGCCGGGAGCGCTGGTCTTCGGGATGGGGGGTTCTGTGAACCAGCTTCCGTGATTCCAGGCGGTCGATTGCCGTCGTTATGGAACCGCTAGTCAGCAATATCCTCTTACCGATCGCATTAACCGGCTGAGGGCCTTTGTGGAGAAGGGCCTCGAGAACCGCGAAATCAGACAACCCGAGTCCTAGCCGAGATACGCTGTTTGTCGCGTTCTGCTCGACAGCCCGCGCCGCTTTCCATAGAACCAACCATACGTGTGTTGCGTTTGAATCTTTTCGGTTGTTGCTCACATCTATCTTGATATCAAGATAACATCCGGCAAAATCCAGCCGAACAAAGAAACAGGCGGAGTCCTTCAGGTGACGACCTCAAGATCGAACTCGAGATTTAAGCGATTCGGTCCGAATTGGCCGCCGCAGCCTAAGTAGCACAGAATCAGGAGAAACCATGTCATTACGTCCGATTAAAGACATCATTCAGACCAAGCCGACTATTGAGGGCGCCGGGGTGAAGCTGCAGCGTGCCTTTGGGTTCGGCAAAACGAAGGATTTCGATCCTTTCCTGCTGCTCGATGACTTCCGGAACGATAACCCAGACGATTATCTGGCCGGGTTCCCCTGGCATCCGCACCGCGGGATTGAAACCATTACTTACGTGCTCGCCGGATCAGTTGAGCATGGCGATAGCTTGGGTAATAAGGGCAAAATGACGGCTGGCGACGTGCAATGGATGACCGCCGGCAGTGGCATTCTGCACCAGGAGATGCCAAAGGGAGACCCAAACGGCCGCATGCACGGCTTCCAGTTGTGGGCTAACCTTCCCTCGTCACTGAAGATGACGGCTCCCCGGTATCAGGACATCCCGTCAAGCGCAATCCCGGATGTCACAGATGACGACGGCACTCACGTGCGCGTCATCTGCGGAGAGTTCTGGGGAAAGAAGGGTCCCGTGGAAGGCGTCGCTGCCGATCCGAATTACCTCGACGTTTCTGTTCCAGCCGGCAAACGGAAGCGACTCAAAATCGAGACCACCCGCAACGCCTTTGCCTATGTATTCGCGGGTTCCGGCACCTTCCGGGATGCCTCGGTTCCGCGCGCGGTTTTAACCGACCCGGTCGCTCAGGTCGAAGCGGCGCCCGTGTACAACATCAAGAATCACTCGCTGGTGCTGTTCGGTCGCGGCGATGAGATCACGGTCGAGGCTGGCCCACAGGGAATTCGGTTCCTGCTGGTATCGGGCAAACCGATCGAGGAGCCAGTAGCCTGGTACGGCCCTATCGTCATGAATACCCAAGAACAGCTGAGGCAAGCGATGGCCGATCTGCAGGACGGCACATTCATCAAGCAACGCTGAATCGAACAAGCTGGCGCGGCACCTCGAATGCGCGGATTTCCGTGTGTTCCTCCAACCCTCGTTTTAGACTGTGAACGGGCTGCCTGTGTTCTCATTCCGCCACCTCCTCTTACATCACGGCTACTTGCTTCTTTCCGTGTACGTGTTTGCCGTGGCGCTCGGTCTGCCGATTCCCGCCGATCCGGTCTTGCTACTCATTGGCGCCATGGTAGGAGACCATCGCTACTCCTTCGCCGTATCGCTGCTTGCAGCAGTATTTCCCACCCTCGCTGGTGACATGTTTTGGTATGAGTTGGGGCGTTTTCGGGGCCGCTCTGTAGTAGCCCTGTTATGCAAGCTGTCGCTCGAACCCGATAGCTGTGTACGAAAGTCTGAAGCAGCCTTCGCCAAACATGGCGCAGGCGCATTGCTGTTCGCAAAATTCGTTCCCGGAATGACTCTGGTCGCGGTCTCGTTCGCCGGAATCGGCAGAATGCGACGGTGGCTTTTTTTGCTCGCCGACGCAGCTGGCTGCAGTTTGTGGGCCGGCGCCTATCTTTTCCTTGGCACTATTTTTTATCGCCAGGTAGATTCGCTGATTCTGCTGCTAGGATTGTTCGGCCGCAGGGCAGGTCTGGTGATTCTCTCGCTGGTCGCTTTGTATATTGCGGCGAAATACTTACAGCGCAGGCGATTCATTCGGAAGTTGCGAACTGAACGCATTACACCTCAACAAGCTCGCGAGTTGATAGAGAGTGAGGATCCCGTGACAGTGATCGATTTGCGGCACCCTTCCGAAGTCGAACGCGAGGGAATGAAAATCCTGGGCGCGCTGGTCCTTCGACCCGACGAGTTACGCTCACGCTCCGGTGAAATTCCGCGAGATCAGCAGATTATCCTGTATTGCACTTGACCAAATGAAGCCACGAGCGCCCGGGTGGCGCTTCAATTAAGGAAGGAGGGAATTCGACGCGTTCGGCCCTTAGCCGGCGGTTTCGAAGCCTGGCGTGACCTGGGCTTTCCCACAGAACCCACAAATAAGATCTTGACGACTCGTCACAGTTGAGCGCGCATGGCGGTGCCGGCCTGTCGTGCGCGTTTCGACGAGCGCGCGCTCCAAATATGGGGCCTGCTGCATCACTACTGGAGGCGTTTAGTTCGGGAGGACGGTTGTAACGTGACACTACCGACTGAAGACAATTTAGATCGCTCGAAACTGCTCCTGCCGATTCAACCCGACGATCACGTGCAGGGTGCTCCAGATGCGCAGTATACGCTGGTCGAATACGGCGATTACGAGTGCCCGGATTGCGGGCGGTTGTTTGAGACCATCCAGGTCCTGCGTGCGCGAATAGGAGACAGGCTTCGTCTCGTATTTCGGCATTACCCGCTTTCGGGCATTCATCCGCATGCGCAACAAGCGGCCGAGGCAGCCGAAGCAGCCGGCGCACAGGGTAGTTTCTGGGGAATGCACGATCTCCTATTCGCGAATCAGAACACTCTTGCTACGAAAGACCTGTACAAGTATGCGGAGCGGCTCTCACTCGACGTCGAGCGCTTTCGGGAAGAACTGAAGCACCGCACTTACGAAGATCGTGTGCGCAAGGACTTTCGCCGTGGCGTTGCGAACGGCGTGTACGGAACCCCAGGTCTATTCATAAACGGCGTTCGGCACGACGGTGCGCTCGACGAGAAGTCGTTGCTCACGCGCGTCTAAGGGCGCATTTGCGATAAAACATTCAAGCGTCGCGACACCCACCGCGTTATAAGCATTCCAGGCGCAAGGTCCTCCCTGGATAACGACGCTTGCAGTGCCTAGGGTTCCGGTTCCGCGAGGGCTCGATGAACCATGTAAATGGAGATTGCACCCTCCCCCACTGCGGATGCCACGCGTTTCACGTTCCCCGCTCGTACATCTCCGACCGCAAATACGTCCGGCAGGCTGGTTTCGAGCATCTGGGCTCTGCGTTTCAGCGGCCATCCCGAATTCCCATCTGCGGCTTCCAGGTCGCGGCCCGTTCGAATAAACCCCTGCTGATCCAGCGCAAGGCAGCCACGCAGCCACTCTGTGCGTGGAGACGCGCCTGTCATGACGAACACGTGGTGAATGGCGTGAGTGGACGTTTCACCGGTATTGTTGTCACGCCAAGTCACGGTTTCCAAATGATCATCGCCCCGCAAAGAAACAATTTCAGTGTTGAGGTGCAGCCGGATACGAGGATTCTCCACGATGCGCTGGATAAGGTATCGCGACATAGTGCTCTTCAACTCGCCTGAGCGCACCAGCACGTGAACTTTGGGAGAAGTTTGCGAAAGGAACACCGCCGCTTGGCCGGCTGAATTTCCGCCTCCCACGACCGCCAATTCGTCCTCTCCGCACAACTGCGATTCAATATAAGTCGCACCGTAATAAACGCCTTTGCCTTCAAATTGCGCCAGGTTCGCGAGGTGCAACTTGTTATATTGCGCGCCGGTCGCGATCACAATAGAGCGGGCGGCCAGCGTCTCTCCAGTGTTCAGCTCTACTTCATAGGGCCGCCGCTCACACTTAAGGTGCACTACGCTGCGCGCGATCAGCATATGGGCGCCGAATTTTTGAGCCTGTGTCGAAGCACGCGCGGCAAGCTCTTGCCCGGAAATCCCCGTTGGAAAGCCCAGGTAATTCTCAATTTTCGAGCTGGACCCGGCCTGTCCGCCCGGAGCGCGCGTTTCTATCAGCAGCACGTCAAGACCCTCCGAGGCGGCGTAAACGGCAGCCGCTAAACCGGCCGGCCCCGCACCCGCAATAATCACGTCGCGAACATTGCCGGTATCGACGTTGAGGTTAAATCCGAGACAATTGGCCAGTTCGGCGGTGGAAGGATTTCGCAGGACGTTCCGGGCACCGCAGACTATTACCGGTATTTCAGACGCTTTTACGTGAAAGTGATCGAGCAGATCTTGCGACGTGCGATCTGTATCGAGATCGACATAAGTGTACGGATATCCATTCCCGCTCAGAAATTCGCGGATCTCCAGAGTGCGTGCAGAATGGCGCGAACCGAGCAGGATGACGTTTCCGAAGCCCAGCTGGATGAGTGCAACGCGACGCAAAATGAACGCGCGCAGCAGGGTTTCGCTCAATTCTGCGTCTTTGGCCACCACCGCTCGTAACGCTTCGGGAGCAAGTTCCAAGAATTCGCCAGGCTGAGTGACGCGTCCCCGCACCAGCGACCGCTGGCCCGAAATCATGGTCATCTCTCCGGTGAATTCGCCACGCCGGTCATGGATTGCAATGAGACGTTCGCCCCGAAGGTCCGGCTGTACGATCTCCATACTTCCGGAAAGCAGCACGAAAAAGGGAATGTTTGTGTCACCGGGCTCAAATAGAATCTCGCCGCGGTCGACTCTACGTGTTTTGCCCATATACGCAACACGTTTAATCTGCTCAGGTGTCAGTGCCGGGAAAATCTGCGTGCGAGCGTCAAGCGCGCTCGGAATTGGAGGAGAAGCCATCCTCGTTTCCCTCAGGGTCTACTCTAAAACCCGCGCATGCTTCACGCCGTGCGACAGGTCATAGGATGTTTCGTCGACGTAGCACCAACCCCAGTTCTCGCCTGGCTCGATGGATCGGACGACCGGGTGGGTGGTTGCATGGAAATGTTTCGTCGCATGGGTATTCTTTGATGAATCACAACAGCCCACATGTCCGCACGTCAAGCAAATACGAAGGTGGACCCATCGATCGCCGGTTTTGACGCAATCTTCGCACACCCTCTTGGCAGGCTGAAGATCCTGCGCGTTCTTCACGTGTTCACAGACACTCATCAAATACCTCCTGCGCTCCGTGCTCTGTTATTATCGCCCTCACACCACCTCTCCGGTGATCCCCGCTGATTCGTCTGATGCCAAGAACAACGCGAGTGGCTCTATCCGTGATGCGAGTAGACCGAGCGGCGTCTTATCAGCTAAAACGGCGCCCCATTCCGCTGCGGTTACGTATCCAATTTCTCGTCTTCCTCGTGGACTGACCCAAAATCCCCGTTTTTCGAGCTGCCTGGGTGAATCATTGAGTTAGCCAGCGGCATCGCAAAAGGAATATCCTCTAAGCTGACACAGTTTCCAGGAGGGTGGACATGACTAATGTCTCGAAACGCAACCTTCTAATCGGCGGTGTTATCTGCCTGACCGTGATTGGTGTGGTCGTTGGAGCAAGGCGGCCGTCGAAGCATACTTCGGCGGCGCCAGCCAGCGTCCCGCCCGTTGTCGAGGTGGTTCAGGTTGAGCAGGAAGACGTTCCCATCTATGGTGAGTGGATCGGCACTCTCGACGGCTTAGTTAACGCTGACGTCAGAGCGCAGGTTACGGGATATCTGCAGACGCAAGGGTATCAAGAAGGGGCCTTTGTTAGAAAAGGTCAGCTTCTCTTTCAGATCGATCCACGGCCGTTTCAAGCAGTGCTTGACCAGGCGCAAGGCCAATTGTCGCAGGGTAAGGCGATGCTCGCCAATGCGGAGGCAGTTCAAGGCCGGACCGAACTGGACGTGAAGCGCTATACGCCGCTTGCAAAGGAACAGGCGGCCAGTCAGCAAGATCTCGATAACGCCGTCCAGAACAACCTTGCCGCCAAGGCGACCGTCGAAACAGCCAAAGCGCAAATTGCGACGGATGAAGCCGCTGTCGAAACCGCAAAAATTAATCTCGAGTTCACCCGCCTCGTTGCTCCCATTGATGGCATCGCCGGCCAAGCGCAACTTCAAGTAGGCGCCCTGGTCACTCCAGGCAGTACGCCGGTCACGTCCGTTTCCACCGTTGACCCGATCAAGGTCTATTTCACCGTCAGCGAGCCTCAGTATCTGGCCTGGCGGAAGCGCTTCCCGACGGAGACTAGTCGCCTCGCAGCCGACAGGGCTCTGCGCCTCCAATTAATCTTGGCTGATGGCTCGATCTATGGGCACGAGGGCAGGTTTTATTTTGCCGACCGCCAGGTGAATGTCGGTACCGGCGCAATTCGCATCGCCGGGCTCTTTCCGAATCCCGGGAACGACCTGCGACCCGGCGGGTACGCTAAGATTCGCGCGGTCACTGCGATTCAACATAACGCACTGCTTGTTCCTCAACGCGCGATATCAGAGCTTCAAGGCGGCTATCAAATTGCCGTCGTAGATGGCAATGACAAAGTAAACGTCCGAACCGTCACAGTCGGTGCCCGTGTCGGTACGAAGTGGATCGTTACGAGCGGCCTGAATCAGGGACAAAGAGTCGTTGCCGAAGGAGTTCAGAAAGTCCGCACAGGGACGCGCGTGAATCCCAAACCATTTCCGATGCAAGCCGAACTCAGGTAGTCAGATGTCTAAGTTCTTCATTAATCGCCCCATAGTCGCGATGGTAATTTCGATCGTCTTGGTCTTGGTTGGCGGACTTACCATCCTCACTTTGCCTGTCGCGCAGTTTCCAAATATCGCTCCACCAGAGATCCAAATCCTGGCCACGTACGTCGGGGCGGATGCACAGACACTGGAACAAGCAGTTGCCACTCCTATCGAGCAGCAGATGAATGGCGTCGACAACATGAATTACATGTATTCGCTGAATGCCACCGGCAATTCGACGACCAGCCTGATTGTAGACTTCGACGTAAAAACTGATCCGAACACCGATTTCATTCTGGCTCAAGCCCGCGAAACGCAGGCAGCTTCTCAGCTTCCTGTGGAGGTCACCAACTATGGCATCACCGTTCGGAAGTCCGTCACGGCCCCTCTTTTGTTAGTGGCCATTTACTCGCCGCATGGGACTTACAACGCCAATTTCCTGGCTAACTATGCGTACATTAATCTTGCCGATCCGGTGCTCCGTTCACCGGGCATCGGAAACGTTCAGGTGTTCGGCTCTGGTCAGTACGCGATGCGGCTGTGGGTTAACCCGGACACGCTCGCAAAACTGGGCATAACCGTCCCGGAAATCATCAGTGCGATTCAGGCACAAAACACGGTCAATCCGGCCGGAAAAGCCGGAGGCGAGCCCGCTCCCAAAGGGCAGGAATTTACTTACTCGGTCCTTGCGCAGGGCCGCCTCGTGTCGCCAGAGGAATTCGGCAACATCGTCGTTCGGGAAACTCCCGACGGCGGAACCGTCCGGGTGCGCGATGTCGCTCGAATCGAGCTAGGTTCGCAGGACTATACGGTGGCCGGCCGTTTTAATGGAGCTCCGAGCGCCGTTATTGCCGCCTACCAACTGCCCGGATCGAACGCAGTCGACGCAGCCGCTGGCGTCAAGAAGTTGATGGCGCAAATGAAGCAGCGCTTCCCCGAAGACCTCGATTTCGTAGTTGCGCTGGACACGACACGCTCGGTCACGCAAGGCATCAAAGAAATCGTCGTAACGCTCTTTATCGCGCTCGCGCTTGTGATCCTTGTGGTCTACCTATTCTTACAGGGTTGGCGCGCCACGCTGATCCCGCTCCTCGCGGTGCCCGTTTCACTGGTGGGGACCTTCGTGCTCTTCCCGGTATTCGGTTTTTCCATCAACACGCTTTCTCTCTTCGGGCTCGTCCTCGCGATCGGTCTCGTGGTGGACGACGCC
>JAFASD010000127.1 GCA_019244945.1 Acidobacteriaceae bacterium
GCTTCCCACATTTGTGACAGAAGCGGGCGTCTTCGGGAAGGATGGCTCCGCATGTACAGCGCTGTTGCACACCTCCATTTTACGGAATGAACCATCCTTTTAGAGAACGAACTCAGCAATCCGGCTTCTCTCGATGGCTAAGATTGCTAGTAAGCTCTTCATGAATAAGCCAAAACTCCTGGTTGTCTGCCCGCCGGATCACTACGTACTGCGGAACTTGGACCAAATCCACGAGCGCGCAAACATCGTCATTGGAGACGACATCGCGACTTTAGAAAGATCGGCGCCCGAGGCTGAAATCATTCTTTACTCCGGCCTGACTGGGGCGGCGGTGTCCTTCCCCGAAGTGTGGTCTTTCGCCAGGAAGGTTCGCTGGATTCACTCGCTTTCTGCCGGAGTCGAAAAGGTGCTCATCCCCGAACTGATGGAGCATCCGGTTGTGATCACCAACGCAAGAGGCGTTTTCAAGCGCTCCCTCGCGGAGTTCGTTGTGCTCGGCATGCTGTATTTCTACAAACGCGTGCGGCGATTAGTTGAAAACCAGCGGGCACATAAATGGGACGACTTTCTGGTCGATTGGCTCGAGGGAAAAACCATGGGGGTCGTCGGATATGGCGAGATCGGACGCGAATGCGCCAAGCTGGCCAAGGCGCTCGGGGTCAAGATTTACGCCACGCGACGTAAGCCGGAACTCTCGGCGAACGATCCTATCCCGGACCGCATCTTTCCTTCGACCGAGTTGCACCAAATGTTGAGAAAGGTTGACGTGCTGCTCGCGGCAGCGCCTCTGACACCTGAGACGCACCACATGATCGGCGCGCCGGAGTTCAACGTGATGAAGACCTCCGGCATCGTGATGAATGTCGGGCGCGGTCCGGTTGTCGACGAGGCGGCGCTGATTCGCGCTCTTCAGGAGAAACGGATTGCCGGAGCAGCTTTAGACGTTTTCGAAACCGAGCCGCTTGCGCCAGACCATCCCTTCTGGGACATGGAAAACGTGCTGATCTCGCCCCACTGCACCGATCGCACACGCGATCCCGATTGGCTTGATCTAACCATGCAATTCTTCTTGGAGAACTTCGAGCGATACATCAACGGACAGGAACTTCTGAACGTCGTGGATAAGAAAGCTGGCTATTGATGAGCACGGCGTCCGCTGAAACCAAGCCAGCCGTGAGCTTTGACGACGTACTCCGAGCCGCGGGGAAGATATGCGAGTTGGCCCGAAAGACGGCGACCGGCAAATCACGACTGTTTAACGAGGCCGCGGGCCTGAGAGCCTGTTTCAAATGCGAGAACTTTCAACGCGGCGGCTCTTTCAAAATTCGTGGCGCGACGAATTTTCTGATGTCACTCAGCGAGCAGGAACGGAAGCGCGGTGTGGTCACGTTTTCGTCGGGCAACCATGCGCAAGCGGTCGCGATTGCAGCCGCGCACTTTGGGATACCAGCAACCATCGTTATGCCAACCGACGCGCCGAAAGCGAAGCTGGAGTCGACGCGGGCATTTGGGCCCAAAATCGTTTTTCACGACCGCCACCGGGAAAACCGGGAAGAAATCGCTCAGCGCATCGCGAATGAGAATGGCGCCGTCCTTCTACCCTCGTATGACCATCCCTGGATTATCGCGGGACAGGGCACGGCTGCATTGGAACTGCTCAGCGATCACCCCAACCTGGACGCCATCGTCGTGCCTCTCGGTGGCGGCGGGCTGCTCTCGGGCACTCTCCTCGCAGCCAAAGCGATCCGATCCGGTATTCGAGTGTTTGGCGTCGAGCCGGAACTGGCAAACGACTGGTATGTGTCCCTTGATCGCGGACATCGCGTTGAGATTCCGCCACCTGCCACCATTGCGGATGGCCTTCGCACGCCGGTCCCGGGCAAAATAACGTTTCCCATCGTGCAATCAATGGTCGAGCGAGTGCTGCTCGTTTCCGAAGCCGAGATCAAAGCGGCGATGCGTTTCCTACTCACGCGGGGAAAGATTCTGGTTGAGCCGAGCGGCGCTGTCGCGGCTGCTGCGGCATTGCACAAGAAACTGCCTCGAGATGTGCAGACGGCCGGAATCATCCTTTCAGGCGGCAATGTCGATTTAGACGTATTGGCCGGCATCTGCGGGGAAGCAGCCTAGTGAGAGTGCCCGGAAATCCGTGGAAAACCCGATCGTCCCGACTGGCTTATCAGAATGCCTGGATTCGCGTGCGCGAGGACCAGGTCATTCGGCCCGACGGAGGACCCGGCATTTACGGCGTCATCGAAATCAGACCATCCATCGGCGTCGTCGCGATCAACGATCAGGATGAAATTGTGCTAGTCGGCCAATGGCGTTACGCCGTGAACCGGTATTCCTGGGAGGTGCCGCGCGGCGGGTCACACCCCGGAGAAACGAACATGCTGGAGGTCGCGAAACGGGAACTGGCGGAAGAAGCCGGAGTGATCGCGGAGCATTGGGAAACCCTCGGCCCAGTCGATGTCTGCAACGGCGTGGCCGATGATGTGCAGACTCTGTTCTGGGCCACGGATCTTTCGAGCACTGAAACGCGATTTGACCCAGAAGAAGACATCACGGTGGAATGGCGGCCTTTCGAGGAAGCCGTCCAGATGGCGATGGACGGCCGGATCACAGAGGTGTGCAGCGTCGCAGCGATTTTGAGAGTGTCCTGGTTACGGAAAAGCTCCGCACACTGAAAATTCCGCGGTGAGGCGAACCTGCGAAAAAACTTATTTGTGACCTTGGCTTTTATTGTCTTCGGAGGTCCAGGCATTCTGGCCGTATATGTACCGGCCTGGATCACTCGTTGGCGGGTCCCGCCTACTCCTGTAGAATCACGTTTAATAGCGTTCGTACTGATTGCAATCGGACTTGTTCCGCTTGCCGATTCAATTTCCCGGTTCCTTCGTGAAGGACGAGGAACACTCTCGCCCTCTCATCCGACCGAAAACTTGGTAATGCAAGGC
>JAFASD010000290.1 GCA_019244945.1 Acidobacteriaceae bacterium
AGCCGCCCGTGCGCGTGGAATTTTACGATTTCACATTTCATATCTTTAGCGACATTTTCTACGTTGTAGGCCGCGAACGACCGCTTGGAAAATCGCATCTAGAGATCGCGATCCGAACGACACGTATTTTTCACAGGCAAGACGATGGCCGTTGGAAATTGATCCATCACCATGGGTCATTCGAAGACGCTGAACTCCTGGCTAGATACCAAGCGGCAATACACTAGCTTAGCTAGGAGCGTTTTCGGGATACTAGAGCGTGCGTTGCGCTGTGTGTTGCGGGCCGGTACTGACGCTAGATCTTTGAAGTATCACTGACGTGGGTTGCGCTTATTGTTTGTTCCGTAGCTGCCGCGCTAGATAATGTCGCACCTGCTCTTTACGGCTACTCTTCGCACGCCTACTCTCAACAAAGAGGTACAAGCCTGGTCCTGCCGTGGATTTCCCTAGTTGGAGATCCCAAGGGAAGTAGGCCTGCTGATTGAGCATCACGCGCTGGAAAAGATCGAGTTTCCAAGGCGCGAGGCTCAATCCCACATTGTCTACATGCACACTGGCGCCAGTGTGCAAGCTGATATAGAGGGTCCGGGCTTTTCAGGGAGAAAATGGCTGCGACCGGGCATGGTATGGGTCATGCCTCAAGGGAGTGAGCATGCGGTCCGCTTTCACGCCAAAGTTGAGGGTTTCGGAGTGTCTTTCACACCAGATCGCTTCGAGCAGCTTTTGATTTTATTCTGGCGGTGAGGGTGGGATTCGAACCCACGGAACCCGTAAAGGTTCAACGGTTTTCGAGACCGCCCGATTCAACCACTCTCGCACCTCACCTCATCTTTAACTTACCAGTTTACGGGGAATTTTAAGTGGCATGTGAATGCCTAACTAGACCCGATCTCGCCTCCCGGTTACCCTGGGAATGTCCAAAAAACCAAGCCACGAGATGACCATCCACAAAAGACGACCAAACAACGCAAAGCAGCGCGCTCTCTTAAAGAGCTTCACCCTCGCGCTCGCCGCCACGGCCTTGTTGGCCGGGGGCCAAACGCAATCACCGGCAGCACGCTGGACCCAGCAGCGCGCGGCAACTTGGTATGCGCAGGAACCGTGGTTGGTCGGAAGCAATTACATTCCCTCCTACGCCGCGAACGAGCTCGAGATGTGGCAGGCCGACACCTTCAATCCACAGCGCATCGACACCGAACTCGGTTGGGCGGAGGGCATCGGCATGAATACCATGCGCGTCTTCTTGCATGACCTGCTTTGGTCACAGGACAAAGACGGGTTCCAGCGCCGCATCGACCGTTTTCTCGAGATCTGTGCCCGGCACAAAATCCGTCCGGTTTTGGTTTTGTTCGATTCCTGCTGGGATCCAAATCCGCACCTCGGCAAACAGCCTGCGCCTCGACCCGGAATACACAATTCGCGCTGGGTGCAGAGTCCCGGGGCGAAGGCCCTGGCCGATCCTTCCCAACATCCGCGGCTCGAGGCATACGTCCGAGGGGTCGTGGGCGCTTTCGCGCGCGATCAGCGGATTTTAGCTTGGGATATTTGGAACGAACCGGACAACACAAACAATTCCAGTTACGGGGAGCAAGAGCCCGTAAATAAAGTGGCGCTGGTGCTAGCGCTTCTGCCCAAAGCCTTTGCGTGGGCGCGCGCCGAAAATCCGGTCCAGCCGTTGACGAGTGGCGTGTGGCAGGGCGACTGGGCAAATCCCGCAACGCTGCAGCCCATGACGAAAGAACAGCTCGAGCTTTCCGACATTACCTCTTTTCATGCCTACGTCCCGCCGAACGCTTTTGAAAAGCGTGTTCAGTCGCTTGAGCAGTATCGCCGGCCGCTGCTCTGCACCGAGTACATGGCGCGTCCCGTAAAGAGCACCTTTGAAACGATCTTGCCTGTCGCGAAAAAATACAAAGTGGGGGCCATCAATTGGGGCTTTGTGCAAGGTAAGACGCAAACGAATTTGCCTTGGGATTCCTGGCAACGTCCGTACGTGTATCGTCCGCCGGCAGTCTGGTTCCACGACATTTTTTATCCGGATGGCCGCCCGTACAATCCAGCCGAGGTCGCATTTATCCGGCAGATTACGGCGCGATAGGGATCACTTCGCCACAGTCATTTCGGCTGGATCGGTCACGGCGTGAAGAACATTCATCAGTTCTGCGATGTTGAATGGTTTTGATACGTAATCGTCCATGCCTGCTTCCAGGCACTTCTCGCGATCACCTTTCATGCTGTGCGCCGTCATGGCAACGATCGGAATGTGCGCCCCCGTTTCCCTCTCTTGTTCGCGGATCACCGCCGTCGCTTCGAAACCACCCATGCGCGGCATCTGCACGTCCATAAGCACCACGTCGAACTTTTCTTTTTCAAGCGCGGCGAGAGCTTCCACCCCATCGTTTGCAACCGTGACCACGTGCCCCCGCTTTCTCAGCAGCGTGACCGCTACTTGCTGGTTCACCAAGTTGTCTTCGGCGAGAAGAATATGGAATCGGTGTTCGTCGAGGCCTGGAGCTGTTGGCGAAGGGGCGCTGCGCGACCGTGCGGATTCACGCTTTCCGTTCACCACGGAGCAGATGGCTGCACGCAGCTCTTTCCAATCGAGCGGCTTTGTAAGATAAGCCGCGACGCCCAATTCGCGGCAGTGCATCGCGTCCTGGCGGCGGCCCGCGGAGCTCAACATCATGATCGTCGCGGCCGCTGTTCGCGGGTTTTGTCGCAGCCGCTCGCAGAGATCGAAGCCGTCGAGATCCGGCATGCA
>JAFASD010000327.1 GCA_019244945.1 Acidobacteriaceae bacterium
TGGGGAACATCAGGCGCGCCCGGAACCGGTCGTAAGACCCGCTGCCCTCCTGGCGCCTGAGAACTAGCCCGGATTGTTCGAGCAATTCCGGGCCGAATTTCTGAAGCCGGTGCACCAGTTGCTGACCGCCAGAATCGGAAAGTCCCAAGCGGAACTCGTCCATTGCCGCGCGGGAGACGCCCCGCGATTCGAGATAGCTTCTTGCATCCGCGCCCGCCGGCCCCCGGACATTGTTTTGAAAAATTTCAGCGGCGATCTCGTGCATTTCGAGAAGAGCGCTCCTCCGCTGCGTCTCTGGATCGTCGGAGCGCTGGAATTCCGGCATGGGAATACCAAAACGCTCGGCGAGAGTTTTGAGCGCTTCCGGAAACGTTAGGCCTTCCCTCTCCATGACGAATTTAAAAACGTCACCTCCGGCATTGCAACTGAAGCAGTAATAAAACTGATTGATGCCATGCACGTTCAGCGACGGTCTTTTGTCTGGATGAAAAGGGCAAAGTCCGAGATAGCGTCCAGCGCCCGAGCTTTTCAGCGGCAGGTACTGTCCGATCACTTCAACGATGTTGAGCTGAGACTTCAGTTGTTCAGCGAAAGACATCCCGTTGTGTGTTGGGGGGTGTTCACTAGGTTAACAGTGGGATATTCGAGAGCGCCGGAAAATGTAAAATCTTTGTAAAAGTAAGGTGTACATGGTGTGTCCTGTGCAGCGCCGCGGGCGACAATAATCATCGAACCGACTGGCGCATTGTGATGCAAAAAATTTTGATCGTCGATGATGACCCGGAACTCCGGGAGAGCGTCAGTATATTACTCGAGCGTGAACGTTTCGTTCCCATCCAGGCGGTGGACGGGCAATCGGGCATTGAGAAAGCTTTTTCTATCAAGCCGAGCCTGGTACTCGTGGACCTCCGGCTGCCGGGCATCAACGGCATTGAGGTTTGCAAACAGCTCCGAGCAAACCGGTTCAGCACTCCGATTATCGTGTTGAGCGCCGCAGCAGACGAGGTGGACAAAGTCCTTCTACTCGAAATCGGCGCAGACGATTACATTGTTAAACCGTTCGGAACCCGCGAGCTGTTGGCGCGGATTCGGGCTGTTTTGAGACGCAGCGGCGACGATACGGCCCGCATCGCAAGATTCGGCGATGTGGAAGTAGACGTCGAGCGCCGGACCGTCACCCGGGACAGTAAGGAAGTAAAGGTCACGCCTGCGGAATACAACCTCTTGCTTTTCTTTCTTCAAAACGCCGAGCGCGTGCTTACGCGCGATCTAATTCTCAATTCGGTTTGGGGGTACGAATATTACCCGAATACCAGAACCGTCGATGCGCACGTAGTAAGATTGCGGCAAAAGTTTGAAGAAGAAGCGGCGGCGCCCAAGCATTTCATTACGGTTCATGGCGTGGGGTATCGTTTCCTCCCTTGACGAGCCGCGTAGATGGCGAAGCTGGTGGTCATCGTTGAGGACACGGAGAGTGTTGCATCGTCTCTTGCGCTTGCGTTCGAAAATACGCTTGGCGTAAAGGCCATCACCACCGATGACCCAAGAGCTGCCCTTCGCCTTTTCAGAGATCCCGAGACGCCCGTTGCCGCTCTCGTCACTGATCTGAATCTGCCCCATCTGGACGGTTTTGAATTGATTCGCGAAATCCGAAAACTTGCCCGATATAACAACCTGCCCGCTATTATGATCACCGCGGATGCGCGCACGAGTCTTGGGAACGGCCCCGCGCCGTCTACGCCGAATGCTATTTTTCGAAAGCCGTTCTCATTGAGGGAGGTGTGTCGTGTTCTGGAAGAATTGCTTAAATAAAGGAACGTCGTGCATCTGCGTGCTTGGGCTTATGGCTGGGACGCTGAGCGCGCAGCAGGCCCCACCCGATGCATTGGCGCGCATCCTGGACCGCCTCGACGCGTTGGAGCGCCAGAACCAAGCTCTTATCAGCGAAGTGCAAGCGCTCCGAGAAGAGCTCGAGAAATCCAAACCGGCCGTCTCTTCGGAAAACCAAAATCTAGAAGACCGCGTGGATGTCGCCGAGCAGCGCATCAAAGAACACGCTCAAACCAAAGTGGAATCATCGCAGCGCTTTCCTCTCACTTTGAACGGAATGCTGCTGTTTGACGCATTCCTGAATGCAGGGCAGCAAACGTACGGCGGACCTTACGGATATGCGCAACAGGATTCGGCCTCTGCCGGAGCGACCTTGGGTCAATCCATCCTCGGACTGGACTTTCGCGGACCGTTGCTACCCGGCGGCGGACAGGTGCACGGCTCGCTTTCCATGGATTTTTACTCGCGTGCCGGTGGCTATGACATTTTCCGCCTGAGACAAGGAACGGTCTCGTTCGATTGGAAGCGCCGCAGTATCACGTTTGGACAAGACAAATCTCTGATTGCACCACTGCAACCCACTTCTTTTGCCAGGGTAGGCATTCCGCCCTTAGATGGCGCGGGCAATCTCTGGTTATGGCGGCCTCAGGTTCGATACGAAGAACGCATCCCGCTCCCGGCGAATACGCAGGCTTCCCTTCAAATCGGCATTTTACAGACCGACGAAAGCTATCTGACGCCCATCCTGCCTGCGTACGCGCTTCCCATTCAGCCGTCTCGGCCTGCGTTCCAGGCGCGAGTTGCCGTCGCACATCAATGGGGCGACCAATCGCGTTTTGCAGCCAGCCTGGGCTTCCACTCCAGCTCCACTCACGTTCTCGGAGAATCCATTGATTCGCGCGTGGTCAGCGCCGATTTCGTGGTCAAGCCCTTGCCGCAGCTCGAACTCAGCGGCACGGTTTTTCGTGGAGAAAACTTTTCCAATATTGGCGGCGGCTCTCCCGGTGTCACTGTTACCGACGACGACACAGTCATACCTGTCCGTGGCGCGGGAGGCTGGCTTCAAATCGCGCTTCCTGTGACCCCGCGGCTGACATTCGATCTATACGCCGGCCGCCAGTTGAACAACGCGCGAGATCTGCTCCCTTACGAGATCGCCCGAACTCTCACTTATGCCTCGAACGTCCTTTATCGAATAAGTCCGAATGTAGTCCTTGGGCTGGAGGCATCGCAGAGCCGCTTGGATTACCTGCAAGAGCATCAAGTTCTATCAAATCGTTATGATGCGACTGTGGCCTACCTTTTTTAGCCTCGTTTTATTGGCCCTTGCGGCCGGCTCAGCGTCGCTTGTGGCGCCTACAGTATCCGGGAGGATAGAACTTTCCCCGCTTCCCGGGATCTCCTCTAAACAGGCGCAGAGCCGTTCGGATATCGTTATCTGGCTAAAACCTGTTCATACATCAGGTGCACACTCGCCCGCTCCTGAACACTTGCGACTTTTGCAAAAGGACAAAATGTTTCATCCGCACACTCTGGCGATTACAGTCGGAAGCGTGGTCGAGTTCCCGAATCTAGATCCTATCTTTCATAACGCATTCTCTAACTTTGACGGGCAGCTTTTTGATGTAGGCTTGTATCCCCCAGGCACCACACGCTTCGTCCACTTCAGAAAGGCGGGAATCGTGCGGGTATTCTGCAATATTCATCCCGCCATGTCGGCCGTGATCGTTGTGCTGGACACGCCATACTTCACAACAGCCGACCGCGACGGGCGCTATCGCATTGCCAACGTGCCGCCCGGCGCCTATGAGCTGCACGTGTTTGATGAGCGTGCTCTGAACGGGCCCGAGTCGCAGGTCCTGTTTACTGTTGAAGGGAACGAAGCGCAAGTAACCGCCCCGCCCATACATATATCCGAGACCCAGTACCTGAACCTGGCTCACAAAAACAAGTACGGCCTCGATTATCCTCACTCGAGCGTCGACGCTGAACCGTATACCGGGCTTCCGAAATGATATTTGCGGTCAGCAAAATTCCGCTCCAGTGGCGGGTTTTTCTAGCTACTTCGATCACCATCACCATTCTGTTTGCGGTTGCTGGATGGGGCTTGCAACATTACGCTCTTTCTGTCGCAGACGAGAGCGTTAGAACCGGAATTCAAGCAAGTATTCAAGCCTACGAGGCAGTTTGGAAGGCTCGGACACAAGTTCTGTCCGCAACGAGCGCGCTGATGAGCACGATGTCCGACGTTCGCAGGGCATTTAATACTCGCGATGAAAAGACAATACAGGATTCTGCCCAGGACCTGTGGTCACGCGTTTCGGATCAATCGGCCGTTTTTCTTGTGCTGGACGCGCAAGGTCATTTGATAGCGTCGCTCGGAAAGGGAAGTAGCGATCTCTCGCCGAGGGAAATTCCTCTCGCGTACCTGGTATCACGATTCCCTAAGCAGGTCTCAGGTTATCTGCGAGAAGAATCTAAATTGTTTTATCTTGTATTGACTCCCGTCTACGTGCAGACGAGCGGAGAGCCGCTGTTGTTGAACGTGTTGTGCGCCGGTTTTCGCATTGACAATGCTATCGCTGAAGACCTGAAAAGGCTCGCGCCGGGCAGTGATTTCGCCTTCCTGGATCGTGAGCACGTCTTCGCTTCGACCTTGGGACGTTCCCCGGATCGAGCATCGGCCGAGCGGGTTTTGCAGGCGAACATCTTGGGGCCGCCAATCCAGCAAAATCAATTCGTTATTTCCGGCCAGCGCCTCGATGATGTAACCGGGAAACCCGTAGCCGAGCTTCGCATTCTCCATTCCTATGCCGCTGTTGCCCAATCACTAAGCAATCTCCGCCGAAGCCTCGGATTGGCTTGGTTCGCGACCATCGCCATGGCGCTGCTGCTCAGCTTATTCACAACCAGGCGTTTGCTCGAACCAGTGACCCTGCTGGATCACGCCGCCGCGGAAATTGCGGCGAGAAACTATCGGTACCGCATACCTGTGAAAGGGGCTGACGATCTCTCTAGACTTGCGGCCACGTTCAATGAGATGTGCGATTCCATCGAAAAGGCGCAAGCCGAACTGATCCGCCAGGAGCAGTTCCATACGATAGATCGCCTGGCGACTTCTCTCGTTCATGATCTGCGAAATCCTCTAGCCGCGATCTATGGCGGAGCAGAGATGCTGATCGACGGAATGCCGCCGGATCAGATGCGAAGAGTCGCCACCAACATCTATCGTGCGTCGAACCGCGTACAAGAGCTGCTGCGCGACTTGCTCAACGCATCCCGTGGAGAGCCCGCGCATGCGGAGCCCTGCAAGCTCCGCGAAATAATCGAGGCCGCTGCCGAATCGAGCGATGTCGCCAACAGCAATGTCCGTATCAGAATTGCGGTGGATGAAACGCCCGAACTTATGGTAAGCCGTACTCGCATGGAACGTGTCTTCATGAACCTTCTATCGAATGCAGTAGACGCCATGCCGGAGGGAGGCGACATTTCTATCTCCGCGAAGCGGGAAGAGGATCATCTCACAGTATTCGTTGAGGACACCGGGCCTGGCGTTCCCGCACAAATACGTGCCCAGCTATTCCAGCCTTTTGTCACCGCGGGTAAGCGTACCGGCCTTGGACTGGGGCTTTCTTTGTCCCGCCAAACTATGCTCGAATTAGGCGGAGACTTGCAGTTTGTTCATAGAAACGGCACTGGAGCCTGTTTCCACCTACGCTTTCCAAAGACCTCGCTTGTGCCGGCTTCGGTCGCATCCGAACCCGCAACCTTACCGGTACCAAGGACGGGTGACTAGTTTTTGGCGTCACATCCAACCCCTTACGCCCCGAGTATTACTAACCCCGGAAAGTGGCAGGTATCGTTTTGCCATTTCTTTCTTGACAGAAACTCTTGCCCTTCGGCAGACTTAAAGTGCAAACGGGGGAAGGTCTGTTGAAATTTTGTGCGATTTTCTTAATCTCTTTGGCCGCGGGTGTCGCTCTGGCGCAGGACACTACGGCAGATTCACAGACGCGTACAACTCCTTTAACCTTAGCCAGCGGGCTGCTGGAGCACGACTTCGTCAACTTCTATCCCTTCGGCAACGGCATCTATGATACTGAGACGGCCTCTGGTTCTCCAAATGTGACTTCGTTGGGAGAAGAAGTTGGGGGCGGCATTTCAGCTTCGCACTTGTTCCGCGATGGCTCCCTTTCTTTGAGCTATCGCGGCGCGTACCGGAACTATAGCAACTCGACTTTCAGTAGCGGG
>JAFASD010000479.1 GCA_019244945.1 Acidobacteriaceae bacterium
AGCGTCGGCCACTTGGGTCACAGCTTTTGGCGCAATACCTGGGGCCAAAACTTCTTATCCCAACTATCTGATGAAACCGGAATCTTACATGATCGGTTTCAGCTCGCCCGTTTCATTCCAGCCGTTCCTCGATCAGATCCTGGAACAACTGAAACATCAGTACCTGCTTACCTTCGTGGACCGCGCCGAAAACAAAGCGGGATTTCAGCCGATCAAAGTAAGCATTGTTGAAAAGGACGCCAGCATCGCCGCCCCGGACAAAGTGTACGTCCGAGCCGGTATGTAGTACCGCTCGATTCATTACGAGGTCTCAAAACATTCGCCGTGTCGGTCAATCCCACGGTGAGAAGGAGATCGTCTATGAGCGCGGACACGCAAGAGCGACAAGCACGAACTACGGATCCCAAGAAGCAAGGCCCAAAGCCGCCCTTCGAGGAAAAGAAACAGGCCCCTCCCGGCCAGTCCAAAGACATGCAGCAGAAGCCGGATCATGGAGAGGAATCTTATAAGGGACTCGGGCGGCTCAAAGAAAGAAAAGCCCTGATTACCGGTGGGGATAGCGGCATCGGCAGGGCCGTTGCTCTCGCTTTTGCGCGGGAAGGCGCGGATGTCCTCATCTCCTACTTGGACGAAGACGATGACGCGGAAGAAACTGCCCGCCTGGTAAGCGAAGCCGGCAGAAGAGCCATTACAGCAGCCGGAACCATCGAAGACGTAAGCCACTGCGAGGAGTTAGTAGATCGTGCCTTTGAAGAGCTCGGTGGGCTTGACATTCTCGTTAATAATGCCGCTTTTCAAATGACCCACGAATCCATTGAAGAACTGACGCCGGAGGAGTGGGATAAGACATTCCGAACAAACATCCACGCCATGTTCTATCTATCTCGCGCGGCCCTGCCCCGAATGAAAGAGGGCAGCAGCATCTTGAATACCGCTTCGGTACAGGCCTATCAGCCTAGCCCCACATTGCTCGCGTATTCAAGCACTAAGGGAGCGATCGTCACTTTCACGAAGTCCCTTTCGCAACTGGCGATTAAACAAGGCGTCCGGGTCAATGCCATTGCTCCCGGCCCCGTCTGGACTCCGCTGATTCCCTCCACCATGCCCGAAGAAAAAGTGAAGGAATTTGGCAAGACCAATCCAATGGAGCGCCCCGCCCAACCCGCCGAGCTTGCGCCCATTTATGTGTTTTTGGCTTCTGATGAATCGCGCTACATTACGGGCGGAGTGTTTGACCTGACCGGCGGCAAGATGCTCCCTTAGATCTGGTCCAACAAGAGGCGGTCAATTAGCTCGTGAGAGTACTGCCGCCCCTGCTGATTGGTTTGTCGGATTTCGCGAAATCCGCCGCCGCTTCACCGGTCGAAGAGATATCCTCCGCTCCCGTTTCGCGAAGCAGCTCCTTCGCCTTAGATGTCCAGTCGGCATCATCGCAGTGTACGGACAGGAGAATGCCGCCTTCCTTGATCCGCCCTTCATACCGCTTCGCTTCATACTCCGGTATTCCCATTCCGACCAGAGCGCCTATGATCCCGCCCACCACGCCGCCCGAACCAATTCCGGTCAATGCCGCAATGATCGGACCGGCTGCAATCAGCGGGCCGAGTCCCGGAATGGCCAAAATACCGATGCCGGCCAGAAGCCCAATCGTTCCGCCGATCACCCCACCGGCAACCACCCCCGTCGTCGTACCCTCCGGAGCTTTCGTGTGCTTTTCATGGGCGAAATCTTTCGTGCCCACGTTGTCCTGCAGTAACACGGAAATATCTTCGTTGCGGAACCCGGCCCCGCGCAATCTGTCCACCGCATTCTCTGCCATTTCCCGGCTCGCATAAATGCCGAACGCGGCTGTATTTTTTCCTGCCATTCGCTACCCTCCAACAGTCTGTCGCCTAATGAGACTACCCGAGCGGCGAGCCGTTTCCGTAAACCTCCGAAGATAGAATCAGCTATGCGCCTGACACCGAGATCCTTGTGAAGGAAGTGGGCGTAACGCTTCGCGGGTTGCGCCGCGAACCCGCCTTTGCCGCCTTATCCATTCTGCTGGTCGCCATCGGAATCGGCTTGACCTCAGCAGTGTTCACTCTGCTCTGGCAAGTCGTTTACGAACAATTGCCGGTTCCGCAGCCCTCCCGCGTCTTCGTGCTCGATACCAACGTTACCCACGTTGGGCGATCTGAAAGCGATGCGATCGCGGCGGTCTTCAGCGCTCCGATGTATCGCTACCTGAACCAGCATTTTGCGGGCGGCGCGGCTGCACGCCATAGCCAACTCGTGAACATGGAAACGCCGCAAGGCCCTAACCATCTACGCGCCGAGCTGGTCTCCGGAAATCTGTTCGACACTCTGCGCGTCAAGCCGATTCTCGGCCGCACCATTCTTCCAGTCGATGACGCAGGCTCGAATCCCGCTCAGGTTGCAATCCTCTCCTACCATTTCTGGCAAGAAGCGTTCGGCGGAACAGTCACCGCTTGGAACAGCTCCATTCGCGTAAACGCAGTGCCCTTCCGAATAGTTGGCGTTCTACCTCAAAGTTTTACCGGCCTCGTCGCGGGAGAAGCGCCGCAAATCTACCTGCCTTATCCGTGATGCCGTTGATCAACCCCGGGCGGAATAAATCGAACGATTGGAGCGTGCGTTGGCTCAACCTATTCTTTCGTCTCCCTTTGGAGCGCTCGGTTGGGCGGGCCGAAGCAGAGTTAAATCCCATTTACAGACAAGCTGTGCGCCAAGAATTGGCGACGGAACCCGCACAATCAGCCGATTACCTCCGCGAACTCTCGCACGAGCGCGCCTCTCTCATACCTGCGTCTCAGGGAGTCCACGGCATGCTCGATCAGTGGCAGGAGCCTTTGAAAATTTTGCAATGGCTCACCGCGGCAGTGTTGCTGCTCACATGTATCAATGTCGCAGGTTTGACAGTTGTTCGATCCGTCAAGCAAAAACAGGAAATCCTAGTCCGTTACGCCATAGGCGCAAGCCGCGCAGCATTGGTCCGCCTTTATTTCCTGCAAGCTCTCGTGATCTCTGTCGCCGGAGGCGTGGCGGCCTTATGGTTGGCGCATTGGGGCGCGGCGCTGCTGCTGCACCTCAGTCGTGTCGACACCTTAACAACCAGTCTCAACTCGTCCGCTCTCGCTTTTCACTGGCTAATCGCGACCGCGGCCGCGCTGCTAATTGGCCTCTTTCCGGCTTGGCATGCCGGACGCGTCAGTCTTGCGGCCGGTCTCGCGGCAAGCGCATCCACCCACTCTGGAACCAGCTCCCACGCCCTCACGCGGCGCGCACTCGCCGCTGTGCAAATCGCTCTCTGCTTGGTTCTTCTGATCACTGCGGGCCTATTCGCGAAGAGTCTCGACCGCCTGGTCTCGGTTCCGGTCGGCTTCAATCCCGATCACCTGATGCTGTTTTCGGTCGATCCCAAACTCCCCGGTTCAAACGTTGAAGCTACACGCCAGCTCTACTTCAACCTCCAGCGCAAATTGGAGCAAACTCCCGGCGTTCAATCCGTAACCTACGGAACCGGAGGACCATTCCCTCAAAGCGCAGATTCCGCCGTACTCATTCCCCCCAGGAAAAGCGCCGCACAAGAACATGCAAGCGGAATGGCTTCGATCGTCGGACCCCGCTATTTCGCAACCCTCGGTATCCCGCTGATCGCCGGCAGAGAATTCGACGACCGCGATCGCGCCGGTATGCCGGCGAGTGTAGTGATCAACGAAACGCTGGCGCGAAAGCTGTTCGGCGCGCGCAGTCCGGTCGGCCAGCCTGTCATCATCTTCAATGGACTTGACCCGAACTGGCCCGCCACAATCATCGGCGTAGCGGCGGATTACCGCCTCTCCTGGAAACGCTCGCAGGCATCGCTGATCTACATTTCCGCACAACAGGCCCGCCGGGTCTCGGATATTACGTTCTACGCGCGAACTTCCCCAAATTTCAGCCTCACTGAACAGGCAATCCGCAATCTGTTGCGTCGCGAGACCCCGCTGCTTCCCGCTTACGATATGCAATCCATGCAGAATAGAATGCGCGAATTCGCTTCAGGCGATCGGGCCATGACCTTCTTGATTGCCGTATTCGCAGCTCTCGCCACGTTGATTTCTTTGGTCGGTGTTTATGGCGTAATCGCCTACAGTTCGTCTCTTCGGGGGACCGAATTCGGGGTTCGCTTCGCTCTCGGTGCACAGCGCCGGGATGTAATATGGCTGGTGCTCCGCGAGTCCCTATTCATCGTCACCAGCGCCTTGGCCTTAGCCATCCCCGCGGCTTGGTTTGGCCTTTCCCTGATTCGCAGCCAGCTTTATCATGTAACTCTGCACGATCCATCAGTTTTCTTGACCGCCATCATCGCGCTCACCATTTGCAGTTTATTGGCGGCCTTAGTACCTGCCACGCGCGCAGCGCAGGTAGACATTCAAAGCGCGCTGCGCCACAATTAACCTTTTTTGCAGGCCTCTGTGCTGCAATAGAGTTATGAAAGTAACGTTTCTCTCCATAGCATTGCTTCTCGCGGGTTCCCTCGCCATTCCCGCATACCCGCAAAACACCGGTCAGAGCGCAAAACAGGATATGAAGGACGAAGGCCATGACGTAAAGAACGGCGCGGAAAAGACCGGTCATGCTGCCAAGAAAGGCGCCACTAAGTCCACGCATGCAGTAAAACGCGGAGTACACAAAGCCGCCACTAAGGTGTCCGACAAGACAACAGACACCAATCCCAAATAAAGAATCTGCACCCGTGCTTGGATCGCGCTCTGCCGGCCGCGCACAAGGCGGGTCGTGGGTCAGTTTGAAATCTGAGCGGCCCCTGACAAAGCCTGCCTGCCCAGCGCGCCGACTAACTCGATGCATAGCGCGTTGTACGGCAAAGTGCATGAAACGACGGTGCAAAAAGGGTCCTTTTCGCCCCCCGTGCTGCTGTGCAAATCCGGCTTCCGTTCATGTAAGCATCGAAGGATGCTGCATAACGACCCCGGCGGTGTAGCGACCTTGGAATTGCTGCTGTCGGAGCAAGATGGCGAAGAGTTATGGCGCGTCACCGTAGTGCCGACCGACGATGACCCTCGCTATGTAAACATGGGCCCGGAACCGGATCTTCCAACCGACGAACTGGCTCTCCTTCAAAAGATCGCTCAGGTGTCCGCAGCAGCGCATGTTCCTTTCATAGCGGCTGCACGTCCGGAGTTGTTCCAGAACGCGGGGTTGGTGCTGGGCGCAGCTTCCGGCCTAGCAACAGGAATTTACCAATTATTCAAGGCTCGCATTGATGCTAAGAATGGCCGGAAGCTGAGAATTAAGGTC
>JAFASD010000230.1 GCA_019244945.1 Acidobacteriaceae bacterium
GAAAACTCCCGCTCGAGCACCTTGAATCGGCGGATGCGTTCGAAATCAGCAAGCTGCCGGTTCACTCGCGACACCGCGTCCTGCACCACCTTCATTGCCGGTTCATGGAGGCTCTCGACCTGAGCCGCATTGATGGTGAGAAGCGCCGTCACATAGGGCTTCTTGTCGCCGATAAGCAGCACTTGATTCACAACCGGCTCCATCTTGAACAGACTCTCGATGCGTGCCGGATAGATTTTCTTCCCGTTGGATGAGACAATCAGTTCCTTCTTCCGCCCGGTGATGTACCAATACCCATCGCTATCCACCTCGGCAATATCGCCGGTCGAGAACCAACCATCTTCGCTCATTACCGATCGAGTAGCGGCTTCATCCCGGTAATATCCTTTGAAGATGCAGGGCGTGCGCACCTGCAACTCTCCGTCTTCCGCCAAGCGCGCTTCGACGCCGGGAAGCAGCACGCCGATGCTGCCCGGTTTAGGGCGCCCAATGGGGTTAAATGAAACGACCCCGGCCTCTGTCAAACCGTAACCTTCAATGAGCGGCATACCAATCGCCGAAAAGAATTGAGCCAGATCCTTCCCCAGCGGTGCCGCGCCCGATGCCGCTATTCGAATGCGTCCGCCTAGCCGCTCTCTCACTTTTGAGAAAATCAGTCTATCCGCGATCTTTAGCAGAGGCGGCATCCACATCGGCAGCGCCTTCCCCGCTTGTCTATATCGCGCCGCTTCAATCCCGAGACCCAGCGCAGCATAAATGACCTTTCTAGCCGTCGCGGGCCGCTTCTTCACTTCGTTTAGAATCGTGCCGTACATCTTCTCCCATACGCGCGGAGGCGCGAGGAAAATGGTAGGTCGTATCGTTTTCAGCTCGCTTGGCAAGCGTCCCAAGCTCTCGGAAAACCAGACCGGTGTGCCCATGCGCAGTGGAACTAATTCGAGAACAATACGCTGCGCGATATGCGCAGAGGGCAGAAAGACGACTGTTGAATCCTGCGGACCAAGTGGCAGCACCATGGGTCCCATATCCATGTTTGCCAATATGGCCGCGTGACTCGTCAGCCCCATTTTGGGCTCGCCAGTCGCCCCTGAAGTCAGATACAGGATCGCGGGATCATCCGGGGAGATCTCCTCCTGCATTCGGGTGAACGCGACGCTATCGCGCTCCAGATCCTCACGTCCCAACTGCTGCAATTGATCGAGCGACAGCGTGCCCGCCTGCTCGCCTGTCAAAACAATGACGTGCTGCGGCAACGGAATGCCTTGCGTCTCCATCTCGCGAGAGAGCTCTGCGAACGTCTTTGGATCTTCGACAAAGAGGAATCGCGGCTCTGCCCCGCGGACGTTTCGCGCCAGATCCGGCATCGGGTATGCGGTGTACAGCGCTGCCGAAACTCCACCTGCGCCCATGATGCCCAAATCGGCCAAGTAGAACTCGGCGCGGGTCTCAGACAGAATACAGATGATTTCGCCTTTTTCGAGTCCGAGCGCTCGCAAACCCAAACCGATTTCGCGCGAACTGCGCAGCCAATCGTTCCAGGAATATGTTTGGTAGCCTCGGCCGGATTTGCTTCCGAGTGGCTGGTGAAGAGCCGCAGCGTCCCCAAACTGCCGCGCAGTTTCTTCCAGAACGGTAAAGACGTTGCGACCTGGCATCCGTCCGAATTTTAACAACCCGATTCTTGTTCAAAGGTGTTTGTTCTACTCTTTATTGGGACCGCTGGAGCAAGCAAACGATGGCGGCTGCAATAAGCGAGTTTAAGAACAAGAACATTCTGGTGACCGGCGGCGGCCGCGGTCTCGGCAAGCGGCTCGCGCTCGGCTTCGCAAAGCTTGGCGCAAGGATTGCTCTCGTTGGCCGAAGCAAGGCTGAAATCGATCTAGCCCATATCGAGATCGAACAAGCGGGAGCAAACGCTCTTCGCATCCGCGCCGACGTCACCGATCCCGAACAGCTCGTTCTGGCCGTGAATCGCGCTCGGGTGGCATTCGGCGGTCCGATTGACGTCTTGATTTGCGCCGCTGCCACGGCTGGCTCTCTGAACCCCTTTCTCCAGGTCTCCACGAAGGCCTGGACTGAAACCATCGAAATCAATCTGCTCGGCGTGGTGCATTCTTGCCGGGCTGTGCTGCCTTCCATGATTGAGAAACGCGCCGGCAAGATCATCGTTCTCGTGTGCGATATCAATGAGCCGCCGAAGCTGAATTTCTCGGCATACAGCACGTCCAAAGCCGCTGTGGCGCGCTTCGTTGAGTCCTTAGCGGCTGAGGTGCTCGATCACAACGTCCAGATCAACTGCTTCGATCCCGGACCGGCTTATACCAACCTCACTGACGAAGTGATTCGAGCCGAGAATCGTCTCGAAAGCAGAGTTGTGACTGCCGCTAAGGAGACCAGACGGACTGGAGGCGTTTCCCCTGATTTACAGCTCGCGCACGCCGCGTTTCTGGCGTCCGAACAGTCCAATCACATTACTGGAAAATTGATACATGTGACGGACGATTGGAAGAAGCTGAAAAACGCGACGTTGCGGCCTGACGCTCTCACACTCAGGCGAACCCAGAAATAGATCTCTATTCAGTCGAGAAACGGAAAATAGTCGTGCTGTGAAAGTCCTCACCCGGATGCAGAACCGTCGTAGGAAAATTCGAGTGATTCGGTGAATCGGGATAATGTTGCGTTTCGAGCGTGAGTGCAGACCGGTGGCGATAAACACCGCCGTTGCCATGGAGGGTCCCGTCCAAAAAGTTTCCGGTATAGAACTGGATGGCAGGTTCGGTTGTAAAGCACTCGATCACGCGGCCCGAGCTTGGCTCTTCGACTTTAGCGGCCAGGACCATCAAATCGCCCGAACGGCTGAGCACGAAATTATGATCGTAGCCCTTCCCGAGCTTTAACTGCTCGTCCTTCGAATCGATGCGAGCGCCGACTCTGGTAGGCTTTCGGAAATCAAGAGGCGTTCCCGCGACGCTCTGTATTTTCCCGGTCGGAATCAGCGTGCTGTCTACAGGAGTAAATTTGTCAGCCGCGAGCATCACTCTATGAGTCAGGACCGTCTCGCTTCCCGCTCCCGCGAGATTGAAATAAGAGTGATTCGTTAAGTTAAGTACCGTGTCTTTGTCCGTGGTTGCCGTATAGTCGATGCGTAAGTCGTTTTTGTCCCCCAGTGAATAGCGAATCGTGACGTTCAGGTTGCCAGGGAATCCCATTTCGCCATCAGGGCTCAAGTAATGCAATTCAACCGCCGGCCCACCTGCCGAAGAAACATCTTTCGCATCCCAGACCCGCCGGTCGAAACCTGTGGTTCCTCCGTGCAAAGCGTTCGGGCCATCATTCAACGGGATGTGGTACTCCTTTCCATCCAACGTAAACGTGCCATGAGCAATGCGGTTGCCGTAACGTCCGATCGCAGCCCCGAAGTATGGATTTTCAGCGAGGTATCCGGCCAGCTTATCGAACCCAAGCACAACGTCGTCAAATTTCCTCTTCCGGTCCATTACCTTGATGGAAGTAATCCTCGCGCCGTAATTGATGATCTTGACTTCCATCCCGGAGGGGTTTTTGAGGGTAAATCGGAAAATCTGTTTTCCGTCAGAAGTCTTGCCGAAGTCCTCCTTCTTAAGGCCCGGGCCAGACTGCGCGCTCCAGGCGAGGGGAACACAAACTGCCAGCGCGATCATGCTTAGCGAGTGAGCAAACGAGAGTTTCATCTCAGTGTATGGTTATCCTTCTGTGAAAAATTTCAGTTCCAATTTCCGGATGCTCCTTGGTGCCCGCAACGGTGATCGGCACTTCAAAACCGGCCCCATCTTTCTGGAAGAACCGGTCGAGTGGCTTGAGCACCCAGTGTTTGATTCCGCCTTGCGTCTCCGAAAGCGTGGCTTGCATTCGAAACTGTCCATTCATATCGATTTGTTCGGACCGCAATTTGTAATTGCCAGCCAGTTTGATGGTTGCGCCGGGAACACTGAAGGAAAGATTCGAGAACGAAACAGTGTCGTTACTCAGCTTGAAAGTCGCATGAAAGTTGGAAGCGACGGTTTCGGGTTTTTCTTCTTCTTCCTTCTTGGAAATTCCTCGTGCGCGATCGCTCAAGGTCAGAAGCCGCTGCTCGACTTGAGGGCTCGTAAATTGGGCGGACGAAATGCTGAACTGACCGTCAAGTCCCAACTTGTCCAAAACGTCTTCGCGCCCGGGCGGGATCACGATCTTCGTTTGGAAGTTTACCGCTCCGGTCAAAAACGGCTTACTGTTCCCCATAACAAGCCGCAGTATATCTTCCATGCGCGCCTGAGTTGTCACTGCATCGAGTGAGGTTGTCTTTCCTTGTTGTCCCGGTTGATGCACTATGCCTCCGCGGCAAATGAATTCCGAGCGGAGAAAACGAGCGTTCACCGGATCGAGGATCGTGTCTCCATCCGTGCCATTCACGACCGAGTGGAAATGGGTTGTGAGATGGACGGGCTCACCACCCCTCTTCAGCGCAAATCGGGGCGTGTCTGTCATGCCATCCACTTCGATATGTTGCAGGACTCCATGATACTGCCCGGTTGATGACAGAATGCCACTGATTCCTTTAAACACGGCAAGATCGGCATTTTGAAAAGCGTAATTGCCCGAGACGACTGAAGCGCGAGGATCGTCCTTCTGCCAAGGCCCGAAACTTCCGTTGGTATCGATGAGGCCGGGCGGTTTGGCGTTCGTCAAAGTAGCCTTGAACGCCATCGGCTGACCGGGTCCAACAGGATGGAGCGTCAGCTTCTGAATATCAAAGCGAAGCGGCAGTTTGCCGGAGACCTTCGGATCAATTTGTAGCACCGTTCCATCGGCAACAATGGTGTCGATTAGGAAGCGAAGATGCGTGGTGTCGGTACCGGGCTCAACGCTCGCTACCGGGCGATTCTGCTCGATGCCTTCTTTGAGAGTGGCGCGGCCGCGCGGCGGGATATGAATCTCGAGACCTTCCAGTCGAAGAAAGCTCACGTGATTATTGCGGTCGATCAAAGTGCTGAAATCCGTTTCAGCGGTGAACCGGCCGATGTAGATCAGTGGATTGGGATCGGTCCATCCTTTGTGGTGGATCGAGAGACCTTGCCCGATTGCCTTTGGACGTGGATACAGAGAGACATCGATGGACTTAAGATCGACATCGGCATTGAATCGCTCCTGCACCGCCTGAATCACGCGTTCCCGCGCCCGGCCGTTGAAACCTTTGATGTAGAAATAAGAAGCAATCCCGCCCGCTATCAACAAGAGGCAAAGAATTAACGAGCAATAGAGGAGTACTTTCCGCACCCGACTGTAGTATAAAGGTCGGAAAAAGAGCACGGGAGTCTGGCCTGGAACGTGCTTGGTGCAGTAGGAGAAGCAGCATGTACTCGCGTATTCGGTTGAGAGCGGCGCTTATGGCGCTATTCGCCTGCGCGTTGCCACTGTCGATTCAGATAACCATATTTGCGCAGAATACATATCCGCCATCGACGCCGTTTCTGCGCATCGAGACGGGCACACACACTGCCAAGGTGAAAAGCATCGAAGTCGATGCCGCCGAGCGATTCCTGGTAACTGCGTCCGAGGACAAAACGGCGCGGGTTTGGGACTTGACGACTGGGAAGCTGCTCCAAACACTTCGCCCACCTCAGGGCGATGGGTTTGAGGGTGTGTTATATGCAGTGGCGATTTCGCCCGACGGAGGAACGGTGGCTGTCGGCGGCTATACCGGTCCTCCCGGTGGACCCTTCGCAGTTTATTTCTTTGATCGTTCAACCGGCACTCTCATTCGCGAGCTGGGCGGATTTCCTGAGGTCATAGACAATCTCTCTTATTCCAAGAACGGATTCTATCTCGCCGTGGCGTTGGGAAGAGGCGGAATTCGCGTGTATCGCACGAGTGATTACAAAGAGATCGCACGTGACGCCAGTTACGAGAGCAACTCCTATTGGGCTGAATTTGATTCAGCCGGGCGCCTTGTAACGAGCAGCGCCGATGGGTATCTTCGGCTCTACGACTCGAAGTTTCAACTGCTCACAAAAAAGCAGGCACCCGGGGGCAAACAGCCCTTTTTCGTGCGGTTCTCGCCGGACGGCGGCAAGGTCGCTGTCAGTTTCTTTGACTCTTCGGCCGTGAATGTTCTTTCGGGCGCGGATCTCTCGTTCCTCTACTCGCCGGATACCAGGCAAGCCGCGGATGGTGAGGTCGGCCCGGTGGCCTGGTCAGTCGATGGGAAAATCCTGTACGCTGGCGGTAGATTCGGTTTATCCCGGCAATGCCCGATCATGTCCTGGGGAAACGGTGGACGAGGAAGCTTCACCGTTTGGCCTGAAGCGGGCACAACGCTTTTGGGTCTGCTTGCCCTCACACGTGCTCGGGCTGCATTGGGCACAGGCGACGGGGTTGTTGGAGTGATCGATGCGAACGGTCGCCCAGTTTGGGAGCATATGCCAGCTATTCTTGGATATCCGGGAAGCCAAGACTTCCGCGTTTCTGATGACGGCAGCGTAGTCCAATTCGATGGATATACGTTCAAATCGGAGGGAGGTTGGAGCCACAGCATTGTTCAATACTCCGTGGCGGATCGGCAGCTTTCGTTGAATCCGGACGCGAACCCATCTTTAAAGTCTCCACGCAGAGATGGCCTCAATGTCACCGATTGGAAGGACTCTCACGAGCCGAAGTTGAATGGCAGCGCTCTGGCCGTAAGGCAGTATGACCTATCGCGGAGCTTGGCGATCTCGACCACTGACGACAAGTTTTTGCTCGGGACGGAATGGCACCTGCGGCTCTTTGATCGGCAGGGCAGACGGTTATGGGAAGTGGAGGCCCCGGGTGCTGCCTTCGCGGTAAATCTAACAGCGGATTCCCGGTACGCTATCGCTGGCTTCGGGGATGGTACCGTGCGCTGGTATCGAGTTGATAACGGGCAGGAGGTCATGGGATTGTTCGTGCATCCCGACGGCCAGCGCTGGATTGCCTGGACTCCGGAAGGGTTCTTCGATGCTTCCCCTGGCGGTGACGCACTAGTCGGTTATCACCTCAACCGCGGCCCCGATCACGAGGGCGAGTTCGTTAAGGCTGAGCAAGTGGTCAAGCTCTTTTATCGGCCCGATTTGATTTCTCAAGTTCTCAAGCCGGGCGGCGTTAAGATCTTGACAGCCGAACGCAGCCGCATCGGAGACATCTCAACCGTACTCTCGGCAGGATTGCCTCCCGATCTAGATCTGCTCTCTCCGGCTCAGACTGACTCGGAGGGCTCGTACGTTCTCCAATTTCGAGTGAACAAACGTAACGGTGGAATGGGCCGGGTTGTTTACCGGATCGATGGAGTCGAGATAGAAGGTCGGCCCGTCGACATTCCCACACCGGGAGTCGATACACTCAGCAGAAAATTTGATCTGCCTCTCGGTCAACATCGGATCTCGGTTACGGCCTATAACGGCTCGAACCGGGTGGAATCGCGTTCGATTACGGCCCTTGTGAATGTTAAAGGAGCGCAACAGGCTCCCGCTCTTTTTGTGGTCGCGGTCGGTATATCGAAGTATCGCGATTATGCATTGAATCAGGGCGTGAAGTTTGCCGCGCAAGACGCTCAGCTTGTGGCGAGCCGGCTGAAACAGCAGGGTGGTGGTCTTTTTCGAGAAGTGGTCCCATATCCAGTCACGGATGAAAACGCGACACGCGCAAACATCGAGAAGACGATCGCGGACGTTTCGAGCCGTATCCAACCCAATGACGAGTTTGTGCTGTATCTGGCAGGTCACGGCACGGCCGTTGAGGGGGAATATTACTTTGTACCGTGGGAAATTCGTTACACGAGCGAAGATGCACTGCGTAAACAGAGTCTCGGGGAGGAGGAGATTCAGAAGCTTCTTAAGACCATACAGGCCAAGAAGACGCTATTGGTGCTGGACACCTGCAGCGCCGGAACTGCCCTCTCCGGACGCGCGTTAGGCGAGAAGGCCTCCATCGATAGGTTGTCCAAGATCACGGGTCGAGCGATACTCGCCGCGTCTTCGAGCGAGCAGATGGCGCTGGAAGGTTATCAGAACCACGGCGTGTTCACGGCTGCCCTATTAGAAGGGCTGTCGAAAGCGGCGGATGAAAGGGGATTGATCGAGGTCAGCCGACTTGCCGACTACGTGGAAGACCGAGTCCCGGAAATCACGAAGCAGCGCTGGGGCTACGAGCAGTTTCCAATGAGTGAACTCGCCGGCCAAACGTTTCCTATCGCCCGGAAACAATAGCTTTGACTGAACCAAAGTCAAATGCGGCGGTCCCGACTCCGCTGCGCGTTTTCATTTCCTATTCGCATAAAGACGACGAGCTGCACGAGAAATTGGTTATCGCGCTCAGTCAACTTCAGCGCGACGGCCTCGTTGAACGCTGGGATGACCGGGAGATGACTGCCGGGACAGAATGGGCCGGGAATATTGATCAGCGGCTGAATGAAGCCGAGATCGTGTTGTTACTCGTCAGCCCCGATTTTGTGGCCTCCGGCTACTGTTATGACGTTGAGATGTCACGTGCGCTCGAGCGCCATAAAAATGGCGAGGCGCGGGTTATTCCGATCATCTTACGACCCTCGGATTGGAAGACCGCGCCGTTTGCCAGGCTGAAGGCTTTGCCGAAAGACGGAAAGCCCGCTACCGAGTGGCCATCGCTAGACCGAGCGTTTGTCAACGTAGCCGACGGCTTGCGCTCTGTGGCCGAGGAGCTGCTGACGCCAGCCGGCCCGAGCGAGCAATCTGTCCGAACATTGGTGCGGGCCAGTGCGGCTCGAAGACCCAAACAATTCGCGCTGATTGCGGTAGCGGCAGCGATTGTACTACTTGCTGTGGGTCTTTGGTTTGTCTCCCGGAATCATCAGCGAGCCGAGCAGATCGGGAATTACACCAGCCAAGGCGATGATCTTTTGAACGTAGGACGTTATGCGCAGGCCCGCGAGCCTTACCGGCAGGCGCTTCGTCTTGATCCTGCGAACGCCCGGGCGAAATTGGGCATTGAGATTACTGAACTGGCCGCAAGCAAATCCGATGCCGTCAGCTTCGAGCAGCCGTTGACGCAGATGCTGGCTCAATCGCCTAACAATTCATATCTCCGCGTGCTAAACGGTGACAACTTGGCGGCGCAGCGGCGTTGGAATGACGCTAGGCATGAGTATGAGCAAGCGAAAAAGCTGAATCCGAAACTTGCGGAAGCGTATTTCCGGTTGGGAGTGATCGACGACAAGCAGGGCGATATCAGAGACTCTATAAAGATGTATGAGAAGGCGGTTGATCTCTCCCACCATTCGCCACAATACGTGGACAACTTGGCATACGAATATTTCAAACACGGCGATTACGATCAAGCCGTCGCTGAATATGGGCAGATTCTTTATCATTTCCCTCTTGCGGCGCTTGAAAGCGCGACCATTCGCCGTTTGCAAGGTGACCTCGAACAGGCGCGCGAAGAAGAGCTCACCGCCATCGGTTGGCTCACGGACAGCTCAGTTCGAAGCCTTCCGGAGAATCAATTGCCCTGGTACTTTCCGGGCCTAAGCCAATACGTGACAATCAACACTCCGAACGACAAACTTTGTTACGCGCAATTCGAGCTTTCCGCAACTCTTTACTTAAAAGGTGACGCGAATGGAGCGAACGATCACGCACAACAAGCGCTCCAGGCGTGTGGGTCGCGTTCCACTGATTTGAAGACGGCCGTACGTTGGGAGATAGAACGCGTGGCGGACGAAAGGGATGAACTAAAAACGCATGCCCAGGCGTATTGCCAGAAATTCTTGAGCGAATAACTTACTTCAGCGGCGAGGCGTGCTTGGGTTCGTAGAGGTAAAGCTCGCCGCCATCGGGCATCTTCATGGCCGTAAGCAGGCCGAAGCCGGCATCTTTAATAGGCTGCGTGAACTCGACGCCTTTGCTCTTCAGTTCTTCAACGGTGGCTTCGATGTTGTCGCACATGAGGTAAAGCAGATGCCGGCCGTGTTCTAAGACCGAGTTCGTGGGATGAATTCCTAACTCCGCTGGGGGCAGCGCAAAGATCAGCCAGCCATTCCCGGCATCGACGGAGTGAAGACTGAGCACGTCGCGGAAGAAAGCGCGGACCGCGTCTGCCTGTTTCGTATAGATGACTGCATGCACCGCGTTAATCATTGTTTCTCCTGGATGGCGATTCGCGCCGCTTACGATTGTACAAGGCGTTACTCCGGTACAATTGAGATCGGACTTTTGCGCAATTCCGAATGGAAGATTTGGCCCCACAAGCCGCGGCGGATCCGGAAATTCCGAATAAGTTGTATTTTCGGATCGGTGAAGTGGCGAAATTGGCAGGCATTAAGCCCTATGTGCTGCGATTCTGGGAATCTGAATTTGCCGGGCTCGGGCCGAGGAAATCCGGCACAGGGCATCGCCTCTACCGCCGCAAAGACGTGGAGCTGGTGCTCGAGATCAAGCGCCTTTTGTACGAGAGGCGGTTTACCATCGAAGGCGCGCGCAAGGTTCTGGAATCCAAACCGAAACGAGAGCCCGCTGCCAAGCCCGCGGCGCCACGCAGGCAAGCCGATTTGTTTTCGCCTACATCCGCCTTTTACCAGGAATTGCGGCGAGAGCTGACCGAAATTCTGGATATTTTGAACCGCCCGAAGGCTAACAGCTAAGGTTGCTCTTCTCGCCTCTCGAGGAACAGCAGTTGCTCAATCAGGCGCTCCGCGGCTTGCTGGCTCGCGGCTTTCTTGGAGCTGCCGGCGGCGCGGCTGACTAACTGATTGCCGATCCGTGCTTCGACCGTAAACACCTTCGCGTGCTCCGGGCCGCTGGTCTCGACTGTAGAGTATCGAGGCACCGGCAAACCAAGCGCTTGCGCGCGTTCCTGCAGAACGCTTTTGTGATTCAGCAGTCCCAGTGATTCAACATCGTCCGGTTTTTGCAGAACGCTCAACAGATGCTGCTCGATAAAGTTTCGAGCGATGTCCAGGCCGCCATCGATGTACATGGCAGCAATGAGCGCCTCGAGCGCATTGGCGAGCAGCGTTTTTCGCCCGCGCCCGCCATTCTGTTCTTCGCCTCTGCCGAGCAGTAAGAAATCGCCTAACCCCAACTCGAGAGCGCAGCGATGTAAGTGAGTTGCGCTCACCAGGTGAGCTTTCCACTGGGACAATTGGCCTTCGTGAGCGGTCGGGTGTCTGAGAACAAGAGCTTCGCTGACCGAGAAGCCCAGAATGGAATCTCCGAGAAACTCTAACTGTTCATTGTCGGCATTTCGTGGAAGAACCGATGATTTTTCCGATAACCAGGAGCGATGCGTCAGAGCACGAACCAGCAACTCCTGATTGCGGAACCGGTACCCCAGTTTTTGTTCCAACGCTTCGACTGGGGGATGCATGTTCAAACTTGCAGACGGAACTGTTGCCCGTCCGCTGTTGAATGTTAGCTGTGAAGGTTACTTGGACGCAGCTGCTTTTAACTTAGTGGCGTTATCTTTCTGCGCTTGCGCAAATTGCTTTACTTGGGACGGAGCGTCGCTCATGGCCAAAACTTTGTCGGCGGTAGCGATTGCGTCGTCATACTGCTTGTTTTCGACGTAGGCGCGTGAAAGGAAAGCCAGCGTGGTGGAATTGGGATGAGCCGCGTCATTGAGCGCTGTTTTGTACTGCTCAATGGCTTCGGGATACTTCTTGCGTAATTCGTCGGCTTGCCCGATCGCGGCTTCCGCGAGGCCGGCCTGATCCTTCTTGAAAGCGGCGTAATCGGCAGCGGTGCCATTAAACCCGACGGGAGGCGTATCGGAGGCGGTCTTGAGGAGATCCAATCCCTGATGAGCGTAGTCATCTACTTTCTTTAAGCTTTGGTCTTTATCGAGGTCGTTTTCGCGCGTGTGTTGCGCTATATCCGCCGCGAGCAGAATGCGGGCCGAGAAGTCTTTCGGGTCATTCTGGATGATTCGCTCGCCCCAAACCACGGTTTGCGGATAATCGCCTTTCCGCTGAGCCGCGTCCATAGCCATGCTGAGCAACATGGGCTTGTAATCGGTGTCGGCGAAGTTTTCGAGCACGTTGTTAATGGCAGCGATCTCAGCATCGTAATTGCTTGCCTGGGCCGCCGCCTGAACTTGCTTCAACGCATCGACTTCTTTCTGAGACTTTGGATGAGGGCCCTGCGGAGCTGCTTGCTGAGCTGCTTGTTGATAGGCCGCCAGAGGCATGGCTGTGAGGACGAAAGCGGCGATGTGCGCCATGAATGGAACTCTCATTGATTTTGTTCTCCTGTATTGCTTTGCAGCGCCTTCTCCGCGGCTTCGCGCGCCTTTGCCGAAGCGCCGTTGGTGGCGAGCGTGAGTTTAAACTGCGCAGTCGCTTTGTCCGAATCTCCTGCTTTTAGCGCGAGTTGGCCGAGATAGTAGTGCGACCAGGCGGTAATGGCGGAATTGGGCGTAGCGTCAATCGTACGTTGAAAGAGATCCAACGCCTCGTCCCAATGTTTCTCTTCAAGATCGATGAGGGCTAGGCCGTACCAGGCGCGCCCTTGCCGGGCCTTGTCATTGGTCTGCTCGAAGACCTTTTTGAAGGTCTTGCGGGCCTCGTCGAGATTGTGCTGTTCGTACAAACCTTCGGCCGTTATTAAGGATTGATCCGCGGGCTCGAGCTGCATTTTGGCGGGCGGGGCAATGACGCGTGGCGCGATGGTTTGCACAAAGTCTATCTTTTTGAGGCGTTTCTGTTCCTTGGACACGTCGACCGCCGAGACCAGGTCCGGATAGTAGAGCCGGAACGCATCTTGCTGTTTTTCATAAGTAGGGAGCAGGTCAGCGAAGGCGGCCGTTAGAATGAATCCTTCGCGCATGGCTTCATTCACGAAGGCCTGCCGCTTTTCCGAACCGCCGTGCATCAGACGGCTGTCAATCGCTTTGATCAGACACTTGGTTACGAGCAGGGAGAAGTCATCTTTATATGCCAGGTCGAGCGCCGGAGCCTCTTGAGCGAACTTCTGAAGGGGCTTTTTATCTTTGATAACCTCACTGTATTTGAAGGTGAGCGGGTCGAGCAGATAGGCGAGATAGGCGTCTCGAATTTCGTCCACCACGGGGGTGCTGGTAGGCGTGATGACGACAAAGCAATCGTCGCGATAGTTGCGCACCTGAACCTGATCAGGGGCGGCCAGGAGATCGAGATAGATCTGGAAACGGCGGCCCAGGTAGCCCGATGGATTGCGCAGGTATCCGTTGGCTTCGAACAACGTGCCGATCACGGCTTCCTGGTACTCCGACATGGCGGCAGCATAGGCGGCTTGGGAGCGGTTCCAAAGGCTCTCCAGATCCGCTTCTTTGTAAAAGCGGGCCAGCAGGTCGCTGAATCCTTTGAGAGCCTCCACGTCGGGAGGTAACGGACCAGCAGGCAGATCGAATTTAGGCGCGTCCCCGGCTACGAGCGCAAAGGAGATGTACTGGCTCAGGTCTGCAGTATCTGAAGCTTTCTTGTGCTCTTTATAGAACGCCTGGAACTCTGGCAAACAAGCGATGTTTCGTTTTGCCAAAGCTTCCCGGACCTGGGTGCGGACTCGGTATCGCTCATTGAGCGGCGAATCCATTCCGGCGTCGTATCCTGCTGCGTTGATCGCGGCCAGCGTGGAGAAAAGGGTAACGCTGACGCTAAACTCGTTTTCGCCGGAGCTTTGTGGCGCCCCTTGGTTGGCGGCAAGGCTGGGCGCGCAGACAGGACCGGCAAAGTAGAAGAGCAGGGAAGCAA
This sequence comes from Acidobacteriaceae bacterium, assembly GCA_019244945.1. GTDB lineage: Bacteria > Acidobacteriota > Terriglobia > Bryobacterales > Bryobacteraceae > Bog-105. The sequence continues at coordinate 13,733 of JAFASD010000230.1, forward strand.
GGAAAAAGGCGAGGCGACGGATCAAGACGACCTTGGGTGCACGGGTAGAGTTGGATCTGCCCATCAGTGTAGCTTAACGGCTGAGTTTCGCGTCCGTCGCTTCCGATACCGCAGCCATAGGCAAATAAAGGGAGCGATGAAGAGCAATGCCACTGGACTGCCCCAAAATAGAGCTTTCCAAAAGCCGAGAGGCGCCAGATCACGGATTCCGAGTGCAACGACCGGCGCCCACGCAACCAACAGAATGACAGCGATGATGGTTCGAGTTTTGGACCAGCGCCGTTTCGGAAGCACCAGGACCATCGCGATGGTCAGCCCAATCACTAAGAACTCGGTCATCGAAGCTGTCCCGCGAATTTTGGATGAGTCTTCTTTACGCTACGATACAAACGGCGGCGGAACAGGCCAGTGAAAACAGTCGAGCGTCTCTTTACTACGATTAGCGGAACCCCGGTTGACCCTTTGTATGGGCCGGATCAGCTCGAAGATTTCGATCCGGCCCGCGATCTCGGTGATCCAGGACAGTTTCCCTACACGCGCGGGATTCACCGCGACATGTACCGCGGCAAACTTTGGACCATGCGCCAATTTTCCGGTTTCGCCACACCGGAAGAGACCAACCGGCGCTACCGCTATTTGCTCGAACAGGGGCAAAACGGGCTTTCCGTGGCTTTCGATTTACCGACGCTCATGGGTTATGACGCCGATCACATGATGAGCGAAGGAGAAGTCGGTAAATGCGGAGTTTCCATCTCCTCACTCGAAGACATGGAGATTTTGTTCCGTGGGATTCCGCTGGGCGATGTGACCGTTTCCATGACCATCAACTCGCCCGCCGCCGTGCTATGGGCGATGTATCTGGCGGTGGCGGAGCAACAGGGCGTGGATTGGCAACGCATATCGGGCACGCTTCAGAACGACATTCTGAAGGAGTACATCGCTCAGAAAGAATACATCTTCCCGCCCCGTCCTTCGATGCGGCTGGTGACCGACACCATCGAGTTCGCCGCGCAGCATGTGCCACGCTTCAATCCGATATCGATCAGCGGATATCATATCCGGGAAGCCGGATCGACAGCCGCTCAAGAACTGGCATTCACGTTGCGGGATGGCATTGAATATGTCGATTGGGCGCTGGATCGCGGTTTACAGATTGACGAATTCGGGCCGCGTCTGAGCTTTTTCTTTAACGCCCACAACGACTTTTTCGAGGAGATTGCGAAATACCGTGCCGCTCGCAAAATTTGGGCTTACGTGATGCGCGATCGTTATGGCGCTCGCAATGAACGTAGCCTGAAGCTTCGGTTTCATGCTCAGACGGCGGGGTGTTCGCTGACCTGGCAGCAGCCGTATAACAACGTGGTGCGCACGGCGCTACAGGGCATGGCGGCGGTGCTCGGCGGCGCTCAGTCTCTGCATACGAATTCGCTGGATGAAGCGTACGCCCTGCCTAGCGAACAAGCCGTGACAATTGCGCTACGTACGCAGCAGATTCTGGCCTATGAAACGGGCGTTGCGAACACGCCGGACCCGCTGGGTGGCTCGTATTTTCTCGAAAAGATGACGCTTGAAATGGAGTCCGCCGGAAATGAATACATTGAGCGCATCGACAAGTTCGGGGGCATGATTCCGGCTATCGAACTAGGATTTCCGCAGAGCGAAATCGCGGCTGCGAGTTATCGGTATCAGCGCGAGATCGAACAAGGCGAGCGGGTCATCGTTGGCGCGAACCGGTTTCAATCGGAAGATCAGCCGATCGAACTGCTGCAGATCGACCATACGGCGCAATATCGACAAGAAGAAAAGCTGGCTGGTCTTCGCGCCCGCCGGAATAGAAACGACGTGACAAAGACGCTTGATGCGCTGAGCCGGGCGGCCGAGGGCAGGGAAAACTTAATGCCGCGAATTCTGGATGCTGTTCGCGCCTATGCGACCTTAGGCGAGATCTGCGATAGTTTGCGAGACGTCTTCGGCACTTACACGGAAAACACGCATCTTTAGAAACCGGAGCCATACTATTAGGCAAGGAGGCAGGGAAGCAATGGACAATACTTCGAGATCGGGCCTTATCGGCGCGGCGTTAATTGGGCTCGGCTGCGGATTGACAATGGTGGGCATCGCGCTGGTGATACCCGTCTGCACGAACTGGTCGCTGGGTCTGATGGAAGAAGCGGTGCGTCGCGGTAAAGAAGGCATCAGCTCGGGTGTGGAGACGGCGGCTTCTGTTGCCGGGCACGTCAAGGGGATGGCGCAGAGAAAGTTCGACGAAGCGTCGAAAACGGCGAGACACAGGACGGCCAAAGCGGCTGCGGCGGTTGAAAACGCAGCTCGGCAGGTTCGCGAGAACGCTTCTTAGAGGCTGTGGCAAGAAGCGTGTGGCAGAGAGAACGTTGCTGGCCTCCGGTCGCTGCGCTCGCGGCTCTGAGTGAGCGCATTTCGGGATTGGAGCGACGCGTTTAACAACTATTCGTCGCGGGCGTGTACTTGCGCCGGAGGGTGCGTCGCCTCCACTGCTTTGAAGTGCTGCTTGATGTGATAGGTGTGCCGGGCGCCTTTCGGCACAACCCAGGAGTCGCCCGCTTCCAGACGGATGGTTTGCCCCTCGATTTCGAGATCGGCGGATCCTTCCAGGACATAGCCAACCACCTCGTAATCCCGCGCATCGTTCTCGAGCTTTGGATGTCCAGGCTCCTCGTCCCAGAGCCGCATCGATATCGATTTGCCGGAAGCTAAATATTTTTGACCGAACTTCCCTCGTGGAGAATGTTTGGAATCGACCTTGGTTATTGTGGAATCGCCCATATTCCATGGATGCAAATCACCCTTGGGCGATGTCACAATGTGAGCGATGGCAACCAATCGCCTGGAGATCCTGAAGCAGATGGTCAGCCAGGATCCGAACAATTCGTTTGCGCGCTATGGCCTGGCGATGGAATACGTAAACAGCGGAGATTTCGCGGAGGCGGTTGAGGAATTTCGGGTGCTGTTCGAACGGGATGAAAACTATGCCGCTGGTTATTTTCATGCGGGGCAGGCGCTGGAAAAACTAGGGCGAGTCGACGAAGCGCGCGGGGTGTACCAGAAGGGAATTGAAGTGACCACGCGGAAAGGCGATTCGCACACGCGCGCGGAAATTGAAGCGGCGCTGGATCTGTTGCCAACCTGACGAATGGTCCACCAGAGTTATGTGCTCTTGATACAATCGCACGCGTGAAACTCTGTAAGAGGTCGCTTCTCATTCTGATGCTCGGATCTAGCTGGTCTTCTTTTCTACTGTCACAAGATGCCGGCAGTGTGGAAAGGCTGTCGCCCGATCTCGACCGGCTGGTAGCTGCGGATGCGAAGATTGAGCGCGTTGCGACTGGCGAAGGATTCAAATGGACCGAAGGTCCGGTTTGGATCCATGCCGGTTATCTGCTTTTCGCGGAGATTCCGAGTAATAGCATCCGGAAGTGGACGCCTGGGCAGGATGTCAGTATTTTCATGCAGCCGAGTGGGTACAAGGGATCGGTTCCGTATGGCGGCCCGGAGCCAGGTTCGAATGGCATGACGCTCGATGCGCAGGGCCGGTTGACTGTGGCTGGACATGCACGGCGGAATGTTTGGAGGTTGGAAACGATGGAGCCGCAAGCGCAGATCACAGTGCTTGCGGATAGCTACGAGGGCAAACGACTGAACAGCCCGAATGATCTGGTGTATAAATCCGACGGCTCCCTCTATTTCACGGACCCGCCTTACGGGTTAGCTACGCAGGGCGACAAAGATCCGGAGAAGCAGTTGCAAGTGAACGGCGTGTATCGTGTTCCCGGCGCTAGTCAACAGAAGCCCGGGGCGCGGCCGGACTCGGCGAAGTTGCAGCTGTTGATCACGGATCTGCCGAGACCCAACGGCATCGTCTTTTCGCCGGATGAAAAATATCTGTACGTGAATAACACTGGGCCCAAGAAGATCTGGATGCGTTACGGTGTGAAGCCCGACGGATCGCTCGCAAGCGGAACGCTACTCTTTGACGCTACATCGGACACCGCGCCAGGAGCGCCGGACGGAATGAAAGTCGACCAGCAAGGGAATCTTTACAGCGCGGGCCCGGGAGGTGTCTACATCTTCTCACCCGAAGGCAAGCATTTGGGAACTGTCCATTTGCCGGAGAAGGTTGGGAATCTCGCGTGGGGCGATCAGGAGGCCAAGGCGCTGTACATCACCGCCAGCACCAGCGTTTATCGGATAAAGACGATTGTTGCCGGAGTGAGGCCGTAACAATGTGCCCGCTTACTCTGTTTTTTTCCGCAGGATGCTGCGGACCCTTCTTGATGCTGGTTGATTCGCGTCTCTGCGGGCGACCACACTGGCCGGGGCGGCGCGGGTGATTGGCGTCTCCGTTTCGGGCGCGGTGTCGATCGTAGAAATCACGTTGCCCTGATCATCCAGCCGTTCGATTTCAGCCTCTTCGCGATTCACCGTGACGGTTTGTTGGATGGTTTCCCGCTCTTCAATTTGCGTGATGTGTATTTCCTCAGTAACGACCCATTGTTTTTCTACACGCAAGACTTCCGATACGACAGGTACGATCAGCGTATCGCCGGCGCGCTGGATTTCCTGTGGGCCATCAACGACGCGATCTGTTTTGACCCGTTTGACTTCGACGCGACCCTTCCGCAGGGCCTGCTCTAGAATTTCGTCGTGAGCCTGGACGCGCTTGGTGACGCGGACGCTCCCGGTTTGTACCGGGACAGCGTCCGCGTGCAGTTCTTCGCTGATAACGGGAATTACGACATCGTCTTCATTGCGATCCATACTTCAATCACGGCTGGAAGCTGATTTTACCTTTCCCGTGACTTTGTCCCAACCGTACCGGATGGAGTCTTTCACCTTTTCCCACGTACTATTGGGATACCGGCTACCATAATCCGAACGCAGGTTGGATTCGACTTCATCGAAGCTGCGCCCCTGGTAGCGGGGATCGCTCGCGCTCTCGTACCCGTAGCGATAAGCGGGTGCATAGGTTTCGTAAGTTTCGCCAGCACTGCCATAGACACCGGCGAAGTGGCTACGAAAATCGTCGTCCACCTTGGTGCTGGAAGTTTTACGTGAGCTTTGATCCTTCAGATTCTCTACATTCACTTCGGTGTGGCGGACTGTGTCTTTGACTGTCTCGGTTCTTTCGCTGGCCTCCTTATTGACTCGGACCTCTTCGACCACTCGCGCTGATTTAGAGACGACAGGTTCTTCAGCGTATTCCTGAACCTCAATGACTTGCTCACGACCGGCGCGAAGGTCAGATTCCTTAACCGCCCGATTCACAGGTTGGCGCTCTACCCGCACCCGTTCCTCGCGAAGCCGAATGGTTTCTTCGACGGGTTCTTCTATCACGCGCGAATAGACGCGAACCCCACCGCGGAGCACGCTCCGCTTACCTACCTGAAGCTCCTCTTCCACAACGGGAATGGATTTGGACTGGTCGGTCTGGGCGGTCCGAGCAGATCCGACTTGCTGGCCCGTGCCGGCAGCCGGCGCAGCACTAGAAGTTGAGGTGTCGCGCTGCACGTCTATGGGTGAGTGGCGGTTCAGAATATCGGCAGCCGTGTCAATGTTCTCGTCCGTCGTATCCACGCTGAGAAGCACGTTTCCGCTTTGAACTGCTTTTTCGTAGTAGGGGCGGTCCGCTTCGTCGGTATCTTCGTCCTCCCCGAAGACCCTCTTAAACCATCCTGTAATTCCGCCCTCGTTTTGAGTGCCGGTCCGAGGTTGCACACCCGTGGTTCCTGAGTACTCTGAACTGATATAAATATCGTCGTTGTTGAAGCCTTTCGCCTTGAGTTCGGCTGATGCGGCTTGCGCGTCAGAAATGTTTCGAAAAACAGCAACGAGCGTCGATTGTGTGGTGCTAGTCATGAATGTTTATTCCTTTGTGATAGCTTCAAACCATCAGCCGTTGGACGATCCCTGGAGAGGTTTGCTACAGCGCACGTGCGGTGTTTTTTTAATCCGCAACGATTCGTTCCTAATTACGATCCACTTTAGGGAAAACCCTCCATGGATCGATTGGAAGAACTGAAAAATAAATATCGTGCCGCGCTTGACACCATTCAGCAGAAGGGTGTCAGACTCACGCACTTGCATGTGCAGGACAACAAGTTGTTTATCCAGGGCGCAGCACCTTCGGAGCAAGTGAAGAACGATGTTTGGAACCAGATCAAGGCGGTTGATAGCACTTATAGCGATCTCACCTGCGATCTGAAGGTGGATCCGAGCATA
>JAFASD010000305.1 GCA_019244945.1 Acidobacteriaceae bacterium
TTCCCCTAAGTTTCTGGCGCCGCAGACAAAAGGAACCTTGAAATCGTGTTTATCGACGTGGTGCTCTTCGTCGGCAGGCGTGAGAACCTCGCTCTCATCGATGTAGTCGACGCCGAGCACTTCGAGGATGCGGGCCTCGACGAAATGGCCGATTCGCACCTTCGCCATTACCGGGATCGATACGGCTGCCATTATGTCGCGGATGATCCGTATTTGCGACATGCGCGCAACCCCGCCTTCCTTTCGGATATCGGCGGGCACACGCTCGAGAGCCATTACGGCGGATGCACCGGCACGCTCGGCGATGACTGCGTGCTCGGCGTTGACGACATCCATAATGACACCGCCTTTGAGCATCTCGGCTAAGCCGACTTTCAATCGAAACTGATCGTTGTGGAAGTTCACTTCACGTCCTCCTTCGTCTCTCTACTCACGCCTGAATCTCTAAACCAGCGCGGCGGCTGGTTCAAAACTCTGGTTAACGGGACTAGCGGCCAGTTCCCTGCCCGCCGTGTCTCCTAAAATCCGCACGCCTCGGGTGATCTGCTCGGGCGACAAGCCGCCGAAACTGATGCGCAGACATCTCGAATGCGCTTGGCCGATCGAAAAGAATCGGCCCGGGAGAAAATTCACGCCGCGTTCCTCGACGTGGATCAGGAGAGTTTCGGCGTTCAGAGGCGCCGGTAACTCGACCCAAAGGCTCATGCCGCCTTCCGGACGCGTGAACTTTGTGCCGGGAGGTAGATATCGTCCACAGGACGACAACACGGCATTGAGGCGCTCAGCCCCGGCGCGCCGGGTGCGCTCCAGATGCGCGGCCAATTCACCGGACTCAGCAAAGCGCAACAGCACAGCCTGGGATAGTTGATCGGAATGCAGATCGCTGAACTGTTTGGCTTCGGCAAGTCGCGCGATCACCGCGCGGGGCGCGATCACCCAGCCCACTCGCAGCCCTGGGAAGGCCACCTTTGAATAGCTGCGCAGAAGAATCGTGTCGCCCGTCTTGTCGAGTTCTTTGAGAGTAGGAACAGGGTTACCGCAATAGCGAAGCTCGCTATAAATGTCGTTCTCGATGAGGACGGTACCGGAGCGCTGCGCCAGATCTAGGATCCGTTTTCGGCGATCGAGGGGAATCGTCGTGCCCGTGGGATTCTGAAAACTGGCCGTCAACACCAACAGGCTCGGCCGGTGCCGCTGAAGCGCTTCCGCGAGGGCGTCGAGATCCAGACCGGCATAATCGACCGGAACCGAAATCAGCCTCGCTCCAGCACGAGCGAACACGCGGAGTGCTCCGTGATACACAGGATCTTCCGTCGCGACAGTTTTGCCGTCGCTTACAAATAAGCGCGCGAGCAAATCCAGCGCCTGTTGACATCCGCTCGTGATCATCAAATCATCGCCGGAACGTGCGGTCCCCTCCGCCGTGGATTGCTCGAGCAGATAACGGCGCAATGCCGGAAACCCGTGGGGCGATCCGAGCTGCAGAATCTCACCCGCGTCCGGGCTGTCGATTACTTCTTTCGCCAACCTCCGGAATTGCTTCAGTGGGAAGGCCTCTGCTGCCGGGCGAGAATTCGCAAAACTGATCTCGATGTTTCCTATCGCAGGCAATAAACTGCCGTCGAGCGCCGGAAGAATCGCATCCCAATCTTTGCGAACGGCAGGGGATTCGCGCAGGGACACGAAACTTCCCCGCCCCACTTGTCCTTCAATCAAGCCCGCTTCGGCCAAAGCTGCGTATGCCGCTGATATGGTGGTTCGGTTCAGTCCAAGTTGGTCAGCCAATTCGCGCGTAGGCGGCAGCCGGTCCCCGGATTGAATTGCACCTCGACCGATAAGGCCGGTGATAGATTCTGCCAACTGCTTGTAGAGGGGCACGTCAGACGCTGAGTTCAGACTCAATTGAGAGAAGTCCATCAATCCAACCACAGCATACCAAATTGGACTGCCAGTATCAGCCATTCCGAAAGACAGAGGTCTGCGAAGCCATAATCAAACATGACTTTTGAACGGGAAGTTGAGGTCGCCAAGCTGGTCGCCCAAGAAGCCGGGGCCCTCGCGATCGATTACCAACGGCG
>JAFASD010000316.1 GCA_019244945.1 Acidobacteriaceae bacterium
GAGCCCATGACCGACCTGGCTGGGCACCAGAGCTACGAAGGAACTATGGGCGATGTGCAGCGGCATCACAAGGCAGTCGCGCTCACATCTGACTCAGATGGATTTCACAAGCGAAGTCGCTAGAATCAGAGCACTTGCTTATCGATCACGTAAAACGGAAATTCGTGCTTGTTACCTCGCTGCGAGGCTCGAACGACGTAAAGCGATATTTGTGCTAGAATCGCGACCTAAGGCAGATCGAGATGCGAAGCGAGGACAGCGTGGGTATAGCACGCTTCGGCAGCTTCGAGGTGGATTTTCGAGCGGGCGAATTGCGGAAGCACGGCCACAAAGTCCAGGTACCCGATCAGGCAATCCAAGTTTTGGAGATGCTACTGAGGCAGCCCGGTGAGCTGGTCACTCGTGAGCAAGTCCAAGCGCGGCTGTGGCCCAACGGAACTGTCGTGGAGTTTGACCACGGCATCAACTCGGTGATTCGGAGGCTGCGAGCGGCCTTAAGCGATTCGGCCGAGCAGCCGCGCTATATAGAGACGCTTCCGAAGAGAGGATACCGGTTCATTTTTCCGTGCGATTCGATGGAGTCGCCCGTGACGAGCAGTGCGGCGACTCCGTCAAGGGGTCCAAGGCGGAGATCGATGTGGATTGCGCTTGGCGCTGCTGCGTTCATGGGAGTGCTCAGTGTTGGAATCTTTCGGTTACAGGCTGGGCACACCAAACCGATCACTTCTATTGTGGTTTTGCCTTTCGTCAATGCCACTCACGATGGAAGCGCTGAGTACCTGAGCGATGGCATCAGCGAGGAAATAATCAACAGCCTATCCGTGGCTAGCAATTTGAAGGTCATCGCGCGCAACACAGCGTTTCACTTCAGGAATCATGAGGTGGATGCGAAGAAGATCGGCCAAGAACTGAATGTGGGCGCCGTGTTAATGGGAACGCTAGCTCGAAACGGAAACACGGTTATCGTTCAAACCGATCTGGTCAACGCGGCAGACGGCTCGGAGCTTTGGGGTAAACGCTACAAGCGAGATATTGCAACATTTCAAAGTCTTGAAGCGGATATGGCAGGCGAGATCGCCGAGGGGCTACGGGTGCGGCTCGCGGGCGATGAGCAGAGGCGCTTGACAAAACAGTATACCGATAACAGCGAGGCTTATCAGCTCTATCTGAGAGGCATTTACGAAGTGGGCGCTTGTTGCCAGGTCGGATCGCTTGACACCATTCAGCGCTCAATCAGCTATCTTCAACAGGCAATTGCGAAAGATCCGAATTTCGCACTTGCGCATCTTCGGCTCGCGAGCATATACGATTCGCTCGGTGCGTGGCGAAGATGGCCAGTCACAGAAGCTTTCGCAAAAGGAAAGCAGGAAGCCGACGCGGCGCTTCGTATCGATGAGACTTTAGGCGATGCTCACGCGGAGCTTGCCTTCGCGCTTCTGCGGCTGGATTGGAATTGGCCAGGTGCCGAGCGCGAGTTCAAACGAGCTATCGAACTCAACTCGAGCCATGCGCACGCGCGGTATAGTTGGTACCTGCTGCAGATCGGGCGCAGACAAGAGGGTTTAACAGAGGCGCAGCGGGCCGTCGAAATCGACCCACTCTCTTCGAGCACGCTGCAACGCGCCTCCTTTGCACACTGGATGGCACGCGATTACGATGAAGCCGTGGACGAGGCGCGAAGAGAGGCTTCGGGCAAGCCATCCTTCTGGCTCGCAGTAGCTCTGGAGCAGAAACGAAAATACGACGAGGCGATTGCGAATCTCGAACGACTCGGAGACAGCCCAGCTATACGCGGCCATCTCGGACACGTTTACGTGATGGCCGGGAAGATACGCCAGGCACAAAACATCCTTCGAGAACTGGAACCACGTGCCCTCAAAGAGCACGTGGGTTCGTTCGAGATCGCGTTTATCTATGCTGCGCTCGGGCAGAAGGATTTGGCGTTCGAATGGCTCGAAAAAGCCTACGAACAACACGACACGGGCATGACGTTCCTCAAGGTGGAGCCGGGTTTAGACCCATTAAGGCACGACCCGCGTTTCGAACAAATCGAGCGTCGGGTAGGCTTGGAGCCCTGATTGAGAGATCGCGGCAAAGCCCTGCGCGCGACTCCGGCTGGTGAAACTGCGCGACAACGGCTAGGTGCTCAATCATTTAGCTGATGATCCAGAAATGATGCGGCGTGCATGGACAGAAAAACGCCTTTCGCTGTACTGTGCGGCATTATGAAACTCACAACCTTCCACTCTCTAATTGGGGCAGCCGCACTTGCAGCTCTGGTGATTCCGTCGGCGTTGGCCGAAGATAGCAATTCAGCGAAGACACATCAGGTGAAGATGAGGTTTTCGGGAACCGAGGAGACCAGCGCCACCAATCTCCTACCCAACGATACGAGTACAAGTCCCGACGAGAACCATTTCATGGGAAAAGGTACCTTGGGCTCATTCACCGTTCTTCTTTTTCGAGCGGTCGACATTAATCCATCGCCGTCCAGCAGTTGCTCGGGCTCAAATTACTACTATTTCGAGGAACTGGCCGGCGGGGGTGTGTTTCGCTTCGACGACGGCAGTCTGTTGTATCTCAATCTCACTAAGGGGAGCGACTGCGTCAATGTCGCGGCTAACGACGCCCACTGTACTTTGATCCTTCGAATTACCGGGGGAACCGGCCGTTTCAAGAACGCATCCGGCGTCCTTACGATGACTTCGACGGTGGTGCCGGTCTTAAACGCGCCGCCCAACAACCCGAACAATCCCGTCGTCTTCGCCGCTACCGGGGAGTTTACGGGAACAATTTCCGGAGTCTGCGACGAGGAGGAACGCCCAGACGATCTACTCCGTCCTCCCCTTGCCGCATGAATGCTCTGAGTTTCTCGACCAGCCGTTTCGGTCCACGGCTCAGTTAGGCGGTTTGTAAAGGGGATAATGTCGAGATTCTTTATCAAAAAAACTCGTCGTCTGCCCGCGCGTAGCTCCGCTTGCCTCGAGCGCTCCATTCGAAACCGCAACAACTCTAACCGCTCTCTCTATGGCACGCTAGAAACACTACCATGCCTCGCGGCGCGCCTCTTCTCCGGCTGATCGCAGTCTTCTCCGGTCCAGCCGAATACCGCGAAACGCCGCACGACCTGCTCGCCCGGTGCGGATTGCGGCGCCACGCCGGCGTTTTTCATCTTTGGGCCCTCGGCGTCGGCGCAGTCATCTCCGGCGATTTCTTCGGATGGAACTTCGGCCTCCTCGCCGGGGGATTCGGCGGGCTTATCACCGCGCTCGGAATCATGACCGTGCTGTATGTATGCCTCTGCTTCGGCCTCGCAGAGATGTCTCCCGCGCTGCCGCACGCCGGAGGTGCTTACTCGTTCGCGCGCACCGCGCTCGGCCCCTGGTGCGGGTACATCACCGGCTTGGCTGAAAATGTCGAGTACATCTTTACCCCCGCAGTAATTGTCGTCGGCATCGGAGCCTATCTCGGTGCAATCTTCGGCACGCCGCCTTGGGCGAATCCGCTTTGGTGGCTCGCTTGTTACGTGCTATTCGCCGGATGTAACATCCTTGGCGTGGAAGTCTCGTTCGGCGTCTCCGCCGTTGTCACGCTCTGCGCTCTCGCAATCCTTCTTGTCTTCTGCGTCGCCGCGATCCCCCATTTCAGCCTGCACCGTTGGGCGCTGGAAGGCGCCATCTGGTACCCCCGCGGAACCATGGGCATCTTTACCTGTCTTCCATTCGCACTGTGGGTTTATCTCGGAATCGAGCAATTGCCGCTCGCCGCCGAAGAGACCCATCTACCTGCCCGCAGCATGCCGAAAGGAATTCTGACCGCACTCATGACGCTCATCATTTTCGCTTTCGCGACTCTCATTCTAAATTCGGGAATCGCGCCCGGCGCGACCGCGGTAGGCAAATCGAATGAGCCTTTGTTTCTCGGCCTTCGGACCGTTTTCGGCAACGGATTGCAAACAAAATTGTTGGCTCTCGTCGCGTGCACCGGCCTGATCGCGAGCTTTCACGCCATCATCTATGCATACGGCCGTCAGATCTATTCGCTCGCCCGAGCCGGTTATTTTCCAACCTGGCTGGCCATCACCCACCGCACTCGCAAAACGCCTTACCGCGCGCTCATCGCCGGTTCGCTTCTCGGTTTGGCCACCGCGCTCTTAATCGAATACCTCCCGCAACACGGCCCCGTAGCGGGCGTTCTTCTCAATATGGCGGTCTTCGGCGCGGTCCTCGCCTATATCTTTCAAATGCTTTCGTTCATCGTGCTCCGTTTGCGTCACGCGGGGATTCACCGCCCTTTCTACAGTCCACTGGGCATCGTTGGCGCAATCGTTGCCATTGTCATTTCCGCGTTTACTTTGGTCGCGCTGTTCTTGAATCCCGACTACCGGCCCGGTGCCTGGGGCGCATCCGTCTGGTTCCTGTGCGGCCTGCTTTACTTCGCCCTCTACGCGCGTAGACGCCTGGTTCTCTCGCCGGAAGAAGAATTCGCGATTCATAGCGAGCAGAAACAAGCCATCGCGCCGATACTGCCCGCCGACCGATGAGCCGCTATCGGACTACGCTCGGGTCGCGCGTCTACCAATTTGAGGACCTCAAGACGCTCCTCGCAAAAGCCACGCCCCTCCGATCGGGAGATGAACTCGCCGGCTTAGCTGCCCACGATGCCGAGGAGAGAGTGGCCGCGCAAATGGCTCTGGCTGATCTTCCGCTCCAGGCGCTTTTGGACGAGCCTCTGATCCCCTACGAAACCGACGAGGTGACCCGGCTCATCTTCGATACCCACGACTCTCAAGCTTTCTCCCCCATCTCACACCTGACCGTCGGCGATTTCCGCGACTGGCTGCTCGATAACAACGTGGATGGCGAGACGCTGAAGCAACTCGCTCCCGGTCTCATCCCGGAGCACGCCGCGGCCGTTTCGAAGCTCATGCGGCAGCAAGATTTGGTGAAGGTCGCGCGCAAACTCCACGTCGTCACACGCTTTCGCACCACCGTCGGTTTGCCCGGCCATCTCTCGACCCGCTTGCAACCGAATCATCCCGCCGACGACCCCCGCGCGATCGCCGCTGCTATTGTAGATGGCCTTATGCTCGGCAGCGGCGATGCAGTCATCGGAATTAATCCTGTCTCCGACAACCCTGCTACGGTTCACAACCTGCTGCGCCTTGTGGATACCATTCGCGAGCGTTACTCCATTCCAACGCAGAGTTGCGTTCTGTCGCACATCACAACCCAGATCGAAGCCGTAACGGCCGGCTCTCCAGTCGATCTGGTCTTTCAATCAATCGCCGGTACGGAGGCCGCCAACGCCTCCTTCGGCATCAATCTGGCTCTTCTGCGGGAGGCTCATCAAGCTGCTCTCGAATTGGGCCGCGGAACGATAGGCCAGAATGTCATGTACTTCGAAACAGGGCAGGGCGCCGCGCTTTCGGCAAACGCCCATCACGGAGTCGATCAGCAGACCTGTGAAGCGCGCGCTTATGCCGTAGCCCGTCACTTCGAACCCATGCTTGTCAATACCGTTGTCGGCTTCATCGGCCCGGAATATCTCTACAACGGCAAACAAATCCTTCGCGCCGCGTTGGAAGATCATTTCTGCGGAAAACTGCTCGGCTTACCGATGGGTTGTGACGTCTGCTACACCAATCATGCCGAGGCGGACGATGACGACATGGATGCCATCCTGACCATGCTCGCCGCCGCAGGCGTGAACTACATCATGGGAGTGCCCGGCGCGGATGACATTATGTTGAATTATCAGAGCAGCTCTTTTCACGACGCGCTTTATCTCCGCTCTCTTTTCAACCTGCGTCCCGCGCCTGAATTCGAGCAGTGGCTCGAACAGCATCGGCCCGCTCTGCCGCAAATGATGGCGCTTCTCTCAGAATCGCGCTCGTGAGCGAGCATCCATGATTTCCCTCGGCCAGTACACATGCGCCCGCGTCAGCCTCGGTCTGGCGGGCGACAGCCTCCCTACACGACCACTGCTCGATTACCGGCTTGCACATGCCCGCGCGCGAGATGCCGTCCATTTCCCGCTCGACGCGTTCTCGTTGTCGCAGGAGTTAAAGCAACGAAACTGGAGTTTTCTCGCCACAAGAAGCGCTGCAAAGAATCGAGATGAGTATCTGCGCCACCCCGACAAAGGCCGCACACTGGATGCAGCTTCCGCTACCCAGTTGGCGGCGCTTTCCGGCGCACCTCCATTCGTTTTCGTGATTGCTGACGGCCTATCCGCAATCGCAATCCAGCGTCACGCCATCCCTCTACTCGACCAAGCCTTTGCCGCCCTAAAGTTCATCCCAAACGACAGAAATCCGATCATCCTGGTTGAGCAAGGCCGCGTGGCCATCGGCGACCACATAGGAGAACTACTTCGCGCCGAGCTATCGGTCGTGCTCATCGGTGAGCGGCCGGGCTTAAGCGCTCCGGACAGCCTGGGCGTCTATCTTACCTGGAATCCAAAACGCGGCCGAACCGACGCCGAGCGCAACTGCATCTCCAATATTCATGCTCAAGGTCTTCCCTACGACCGCGCCGCCCGCAAACTCACGTTCCTGATAAACGAAGCCCGCCGCCGCAAGCTCACCGGCATCAGCCTAAAAGAAACCGCCGCTTTACCCGAACCTGGCGCGTGACGCTACGACCTAATGCACTTCCAGCGACATGTTCACGACGTCAAACCGGAATCGCTCGGGCGGAAGAGAGGAGATCGGGCTAGGTGTCATGTTCAGCCAGGTGCGATACGCGGTTTGCGCCACCGAGTTGTTCAGATAGAACAAGAATTGATCGGAGCAGCAGCGGATCGGTGGCATCTGCCGGAAGGCCAGCCTCAACCCGACCGCCTTGGCAAGCTGAACGCCTTGCGTCTTTACCGCTTTATCTTCGAGCAAAGTCACGAAACTGCTGCGGCCCGCATGCGGCCAGACTTCGCTGCGGAGTAAATTTTTCAACTCTATGCGCATGCCGAACGTGATCTCGCATTGCCGGATCCATTCAATCACCGCATCGCCCCAATGCCAGTGGCTCAACAACCCGAGATATTGGTCGACCAGGTTCAACGCCAGATCCATCTTTCGGCGTTCTACCAGCTCTTCCCCGGCAATCTGATCGCCTGCGACCGAAGGGACCATGTCCTCTTGTTCAATGATCTCCGCGGCAATGCACATCATCTTGTCCAACCGCTTCACGTCGGGCACAGTCTTCACCAGAAGCGGCGGCAACTCGTGAGTTTTCGCGCCCGGTACCTCAACGAACCTTCGATCACCAACAATGTCCATAACCACCTTCGCTGTCTTTCACCGACAACGTGGTCGAGATGTAACCAACCCTCGATTGTAAGGACGTAGCCTTTCACTTACAAGTTGCTTTTGGCCCGTCCTAGTACTTAGTGACAAATTCGTCTACAAACGTTTCAACCACCCGACCGCTTTAGCAGCACACCCGCTCGATTGCCAGCCCTCCGCAGCCGTTATCCTGGGAGTAAATATGTATGTCCCCGCCCGCCTTCTGGTCGGCATTTTTCTCCTGTTGCCGTTCGGTCTTCGCGCCGTTTCCATCGATTCTTGCTCGCAATCCGCGCGCGTGTTTGCTCCTTGCGAACTTTCTTTCGACTGGAACCAAGGCGAGCTTCCTCAATCCGCTTCGCCTTACAAAGACGAGCTCCTCAACGTTGAATTTCGTTCACCCAGCCACAATACTCACTTAATGCGCGATTTCTGGACCGGCGGACACACCCTGCGCGTCCGCTTCTCACCCACCGAACCTGGCGCATGGACCTATCACGTCACGAGCACGATCAAGCGTTATGACAACCAGGAAGGTAACTTCAACGTTGCCGACAGCAGTAGTCCCGGTTTTGTAAGCGTTGCGAATCTCCGTCATTGGCGGACCATTAACAAGCAGCCCCATCTTTGGCTCGGCGTCGCCGTACCGTTCCTCGAGATCGATCAATCTTCGCTAGAAACCTGGCTCGATGCGCGCAAGCACGATGGATTTACGCACATCCGCGGTCCGGTTCTTACCCTCCGCGCGTCGTTAAAGCCGCTTTCACCAGCCTCCGAACCGAACTTTGCCTATTTCGACGCGCTCGATGAACAGATCCTCGCAGCCGACACGCGCGGCTTCACCCTCGATCTGCTCCTCGCA
>JAFASD010000338.1 GCA_019244945.1 Acidobacteriaceae bacterium
GCGCGTGCGGTGGCGATCGCGGCTGGTGCTGCTGGTTCGTCCTGCGCTGTGCAGAGCGAGTGAGATGTGTGGACCGGCGTACTTCAGCGCAGGAATCAACCCAAACAAAACACTACAGAGCAACGACAGCAGCAGCGTAAAAGCGAGCGCGCGCCCATCGAGCGAGATTTCCGCCTGGCGGGGCATGTTCGCGGGCCCAATGGCTAGCAGGAGCTGCAGACCCTCGCGCGCCAGACCTACGGCGAGCGCGCCACCCATGAGTCCGAGCAGTAGGCTCTCTACCAGCAGCTCACGGACAATTCGTGCGAGGCCGGCGCCGAGAGCGGCACGCACGGCGAGTTCCTGCCGGCGCACGTCCGCCCGTACCAAAAATAAGTTTGTGACGTTCGCGCAAGCGATCAGCATGACAAAGCCAATGGTCGCCATCACGACCCAAAGCACGCTGCGGACACTACCCACCACATCCTGTTTCAATGGCCGAATGGCAGGCGTGATTCTCCAACGTCGGTAGAAGTGCGGATTAGTGCCTGGCCCGTTAGACCAGGAGTCCATCCAGACGGGAATTAACCGCGCAATATCGGCATCTGCCTGCTCGATGGTGATTCCGGGTTTCAGCCGGCCGATGCCTTGCCAACCGAATTGCGCGAGCTTGAGAACCCCGCGATCGAAAGCCGCCGGCAATAGCAGCTCGAAATCGGAGTCTACGAGGCGGAAGCCGGCAGGCATAACGCCTACAATCTGCCTATCATCTGAATCGACGCGAATGGTGCGTCCAATTACGGCACGATCGCCGCCGAAACGCCGCTGCCAATAACCATAGCTGAGCATCGCAGTCTTCGGCCCGTGGGGCATTTGATCCCTTGCGGAGAGCCAGCGGCCCAGAGCGGGGGATATATCAAGCGCTTGAAGCACGCCGTCGGTTATCACAATTGTGCGGACCTGCTCGGGTTCAGCGATGCCGGTCACGTTTGCCGCGTCGGTCGCCCAAACACCCATGGCCTGGAACGAACGGTTGTGATCGCTGTATGTGAAGTACATCGAGGGCGAGAGGAGAAGGCCATCGGCAAAACTGGCAAGGCCGGCAGCGCCGGGCGCGAGCTGGCGGATGGCAACCAGCTCGCGCGAATTTGGATAGGGCAGCGGCCTCAGCAATACGCTGTTCACAACGCTAAATACAGCGACATTCGCGCCGATGCCGATTGCGAGCGTGAGTAGCGCGACGGCGGTAAACGTTGGGGTGCGGCGAAGCATGCGCAGGCCGAACCGGACATCGCGCGTCAGAGCATCGAGCGCCGGTAGCGTGTTCAGATCATAGATGTCTTCGCGGGCGCGTGTGCGGTTACCGAATTTGCGCCGGGCCGCGGCTTGGGCCTGATCGTATGGCATGCCGCGGGCGACGTTCTCCTCCGTCTCGATATTTATGTAGGATTCGATCTCCTCCGACCGTTCCCGATCCCAGTGGGCACGTCGAAAAAAACGTGCGAGACTCATCGCGGCTCCTCCGTTGCAGGTTTCAGAATGCGGCCGATTGCGGAAACCAATTGTTCCCAGCGCGCCGTTTGCGCGATTAGCTGCTTTCGCCCGGCCTGCGTCAGGCGATAATACTTCGCTTTCCGGTTGTTCTCCGACGTTCCCCAGAACGATGCGATCCAGCCGCGATCTTCGAGACGGTGAAGGGCAGGATAGAGAGAACCGTGCTCGACCTGAAGAACGTCTTCTGAGCGATGCTCGATCACGTGGGTGATCGTATGGCCGTGCGCTGGGCCAAGCGCGAGCGTCTGGAGCACCAGCATGTCGAGGGTTCCCTGGAGCATTTCGCTTTCGAGAGGAGATTCGCGTTTGCGCACGAATCCAGTGTACACCGGAAGATTGTCTAGTGGAGTGGAAATACTAGCGGTGACAAAGAAGGTCCTGTCGCTAAGGCGTTGGGTCGATTATCAAGCCCACGAATTATTGGTATCTCAAGGCGACCAGCGGATCGACGCGCAGAGCGCGACGAGCTGGGATGTAGCAGGCAGTCACTGCCACTACGAACAAAATGATAGCCACGGCGCCAAATGTCACGGGATCGCTGGGGGAGACGCCATACAGCATGCTCGCCATCAAACGCGTGAGTAGAAACGCGAAGACGATACCAACGCCCAAACCAAGCAGAGCCAGCTTCGCTCCTTGTCCCAGAATGAGGCGTAAAACGTCGGCCCGCTGCGCGCCGAGGGCCACGCGAATTCCGATTTCCTGCCTGCGCTGAGACGCGGAGTAGGAAACCACGCCGAAAATCCCGATGGCGGCAAGAATTAGGGCCAGCGCGCTGAACGATGCCAATAGGAACGTGCGAAAGCGCTCCCGTGAGATCGATTGCCCCAGTGCGTTGGGGAAAGATTCGACATCTGTCACCGGGAGGTTCTTATCAATGGAGTAAACTGCCTGGCGAATGGCGGCGGCGACGCTCGATGCGCTCAATGAACTTCTTACAACGACTTCTCCTCCGTAAAGCGGGGCTTGCGCGAACGGCACATACATGATGGGACCAGGCTTTTGACTAAGGGCCACATCCCGCACGTCGCCAACTACGCCGACGATTTCGCGCGAGACATTGGTGTCTGGCGGAAATCCAAATCTCATTTGCCTTCCGATCGGATCCTGATTGGGGAAATAACGCTGTGCCAGCGTTTCGCTGATTATGGCTACTTTGGGATGCGACGGTGAGTCTTGTTCGGAGAAGAAACGCCCGCTCATCAGCGGGATTCTCATCACGCGGAAATACTCGGGGCTTACGGTTTGGTAATTCGCGCTAGTGGATTTGCCGCGTGGAAGCGGAGCATTTCCAACAATGCTGAACTCGAGATTGGCTTGGCCCTGGCGATCCATCGGCAGCGGAGCGGCCAATGCGGAATTCCGCAAACCAGGCTGGGCATCCAGACGCGCGAGCAATTGGTTGGAAAATGCCCTCCATTGCTGCGGCGTCGAGTATTGAAATTGCGGAAGCGAGACCTCGGCTTCCGTAACGTTCTGCGGATCGAATCCCGGATTGACGGATGTGACCAACGCAAAGCTGCGTAGAAGCAAGCCCCCCGCAACCAGGAGCACCACGGCCAAAGAGATTTCCGCGATTACGAGGAAGTTCCGCAAATGCTGTCCGCCACGCTTCCCAGTGCGCTCGCTGCCCTCTTTGATGTTGATTTGCAAGTTGGACGGGGTTGCTATGAGGGCGGGTGCCAGTCCAAACGCGAGTGCGGCAGCAAGAGACAATAACAGCGCGAACGCCAGCACAGATCCGCCGACATGAATCGAACTGATCTGTACGATTTCTGAAGGCAAGAAAGGCCGGAGGGTCCGGACCGCGAAGACCGCAAGAAGGATGCCGGCAAAACCGCCGAGCAGAGCAAGCAGAGCGCTCTCGGTCAGCAGTTGCCGCACAATGCGGGCGCGCGACGCACCGAGCGCGATTCGCACAGCAATTTCTCGCGCGCGCGTGGTGGCCCGTGACACAAGCAAGTTCGCGATATTGGCGCACGCGATCAAGAGCAGCAGCCCAACGGCGCTCAGCAAAACCAATAGCGCAAGTCTGACGTTCCCAATCACAGTCTCCCAATAGGGCTTAATCCGGATCGTTAACCCGGAATCCTCGTCCGGGAACTCCTTCGCAAGGCGCGCACTTAAGGTGTCCATCTCGGCTTGAGCTTTCGCCAGAGGAACGCCTGGCTTGAGCCGGCCAATGGCGCCTAGCAGACCGACCCGAGGCTGCGAGGCCAAAGGTCCGAACAGCGGGTCCTGCAGAACGGAAATCCACACGTCCTGGCGCGGCGCCCCCTCCGGATACCGAAAGCTTGCGGGGAGGATTCCTGCGACGGTAAAGGAGCGCATGTCGAGAGCGATAGATTTGCCAACAAGTCCTGAACTGGAACCGAAGCGGCTGCGCCAAAGATTTTCGCTCACGACCGCCACGGCGGCTGCGCCTGGCTTCCCATCTTCAGGCAGTAGCGTGCGGCCTGCTAGCGGCTTTGCATTTAGCAGAGGAAAGATCTCCGGTGTGACGTCCGCGGTGTTCACAATTATTGGCTCGCCTGCGCCAGTGAGCGTGAGATCGTGGAATGTATTTCCCGCAATTTCGCTAAACACGCCGTTCTGTTTTCGGTACTCAGTGAAGTCTCGGTAGGAAATGCCGGCTATTGCGTCCGGCCGTTTCACCGGGACATTGAACATTGCAACAAGTTGATTGGAATGGCGGTAAGGGAGCGATGGCAAAAGCACCGCATCCACGATGCTGAAAATCGCGGTGTTGGCGCCGATGCCCAACCCGATTGTCAGTATGGCGATGGCGGTGAAGCCGGGCGAGTCGAGCAGGATACGAAGGCCGTAATGTAAGTCCTGCGTGAAGTCCTGAATCCAGTTGACGCCACGCGTATCGCGGCACTTCTCTTTCGTAGGGTCGATGGGTCCGAAATTCCGCACCGCCCTGGCCCGAGCCTCTGTCTCAGTCATACCCGCTGCGACGGCCTCTTTCGTGAGTTGCTGAATGTGAATCTCAATTTCGCGTTGAAGTTCCGCGTCGGCACGGGAGCGATGCACTAATGAACGAGCACGCCGTTGGATAATTCGAAAAATTCGCATAATATTTGCCCGCGTCAGGCGTTCTGAATCAGAAGGCGCACGGCAGACGAGAGGCGGTCCCAACTTTGAAGTTCCCGTTCCAGTTGCTTGCGACCCTGCGGAGTTAGCGAGTAGATTTTCGCAGGCCGTCCCAGATCCGACTCCTCCCATTTCGCGCGGATCCAGCCTTGATTTTCGAGCCGGTGCAGTGCCGGGTAGAGAGAGCCTTGACCCACGGAGAGCTCGTCGCCTGAGAGCGTCTGTATTCGCTTCGCTATGCCCCAACCATGAAGTGGGCTGCGAGCGATGGTCCTGAGAATTAATAGGTCGAGAGTTCCCTGCAACAAATCTGACGGTTTGGGCATAATTTTGATACCATGACTATCGACAGTATACCTCGACTATCGACAACGAGCCGCGGTGTCTACGCCGCTTCCACTTTGAAAAGCAGATCCGCAGATCTCGTCTGCCTGGCATAGAAGCGCATAGGAGCCTGGCTCAATTTGGAAGCGTAGTCTAGTGCTTGTGAAAGCGAGCTCCGGGGCAGCATTCCGTAAAACGCGGCGACCCAGGCGGCCATCATCTTAGCGCTAATGATGTCGCGCGCTGAGATCACATGAGATACCCCGACGAGCGTTGCCGCCAGGGCAATCGAGTCACAGCTTCCAATCACGACAAGCTTTGTTTCCGACATCGCAAGGAGGGACACAAGTGCATCCGCGGGTACGATATCGGGGTGCTCCACGGTCCCGGCTCCGCTTCTCAGATCCACATTGCTCAAGTACAAATCGCCAGATCGCGGGCAGACGAACGCGGCGATATGCACGATGTCGAATTTTTCGCGGGTCAATGCGTCATGTAACTCGCTTGACGAGAATGCGCGTTGGTGCGTTACGGTGGCAGGGAATGCGTCCAGAACTGTTTGCAGTTGGTTTTCAAATCCCAATTCGTGAAACTGCGCGCTCGAAATGCAGAGAGCCTTGGGGTTCCGAATTGTTTGAACAGCGTCCGGCGACACCGGCCCCGAGCACGATGCGTTTCGTTCCTTCCGATATTCCGATTCAAACGCGGCAACTTCCGAGGCGAACTGCGCGAAGTCGATTTCCGGCACGTCTGATCCTAAAGCATTCGCGATCGTCCGGTACAAACTGATGAGACCTTTTTTTTCGGAAGCCACGATTCCCTCGTACTCACTCAAAGGAACCGGCAGTTGAGCGGATATCAACCCGCTACGACATAACGGCACGAGCGGAATGCCGCGAAGGTGCGCAGCTCCCGCTTCGAAGTTGATCCATGGGCGACCGACCGCTTCACTGCTGCAAAGTATCAGGTGCAGGTCGGCGGTGTTCAGAGCCGTTGTCACTTCGCCTAGCCATTTCGATCCTGCCGGAATACTGAGCCGGTCCGAAGACTCGAACACATCAAGCAGCCCTATGAAATCTTTTGTGAGATGTTTCTTAGTCGTGTCCGCAAGCTTTGACTCAACGGTGACGTGGCTCAGGAATACGCGGAACTTCTGCATGTGCGAATTATAGACATTAGTAAGTGCGAGAATCTGTCCCAATTCAATAAGGCCGCGCAGGCACGCTAGCCGGCATAAGCCGATATTCTATATTTGGTTTAGTATTGACGAACCTTCCGAATCTGCTGACCCTCATCCGTATTTTCCTGGTGCCACTCCTGGTAGCGGCGCTGGTTCAGCAGAATTTTCGCGTTCACTGGGGCGATACGGTCCTCCTCGGGAACGATTTTTTCGCACTGACCGTCTTCATTGCCGCGGCCCTAACCGATCTGCTCGACGGCTATTTGGCGCGGCGCTGGAAGCAAGTCACCACCGTAGGCACGCTGCTCGATCCGGTAGCCGACAAGCTGCTGATCTCCGCCGCTCTCATCTCTTTGGTCGAAATTCGACTCCTTCCCGGATGGATGGTCATCCTGATCATTAGTCGCGAGTTCGCCGTTTCCGGCCTTCGCAGCATTGCTTCGGCCGAGGGTTATCCGATCAAAGCCGGAGAGCTTGGAAAATCGAAAATGCTGTTCCAGGTTATGGGGGTCACGCTCGTCATGCTTTCCGTCCGTTGGCCGAGCATCCGACCTTGGGCCCTGGCATCCATGTGGGGCGTGGTGATTTTTGGGCTCGCCTCAGCCGTGGACTATTTCCGGAAGTTCTGGCGAAAGGTGGATACCAGCATCAAACTTCGCCGGAGGCGCGAATTGATCCAGATGGAGCGGCAGAAGCACCGTCTGCAACGCGCTGCCCGGGATCGCGACCTGGTTGCCCAGAGCGGTATTCCGCCTATTCGGCGCTCGGGTTGAAACTCGTCATCGCCAGATGAACGGGTGGCCCGATGATCTCGTAACCCTGCTTCGTGAAAACTAAAGTTCGGACTTCCCCGCGCCCGCCGAGCGCACCCAGCGGCTTCCCGTTGAAGATAATGTTTACCCCTCCGGCATTTCCGGTGCGGACTCGTGCGTTGTCATGCCCTTCCAGCACTTTCGTTTCACTCGCCTTTAAGATGCCGCGGAAAATCTCCTTGCCGTCGGCTGCCATGGACAACCAGGTGCGTTCCAGCGCGGAAAGCTCCACGCGAAACCCAGCCTGCGCTTGCTCGGATGCGCTCATCTCATCTGCTGCGGTGGTTACGGCAGATTCGCCTCCCGGCTTTGCGCTTGCTTCCTGAACCGGCTGGGCCGTTTGAACGATGGGTTTATCTGCCCTTACGCCAACGTCAGCAATCTTCGCGTGCTGTTGCGGAAAGCCGTGCGTCCAAGATCGAACCAACTCCTTGACCGACGCTACTAAATCCGGTTTCGAATTCTGCCACACGCCATATAAAGAGGAGCATGCAACCAAGGTGAAGATCAACGAAGCGGTGGGGCTTAGCCAGCGCATCTTCCGTGAGCGATTCGCGCGCAACGGAGGCAGTTTTGCCGGCGAAACATGTGGTTGTTGTCCCGGCATGAGAGGATCTGGTATTGTGTTCGCCGTAGTTTGGACCGCCATCCATAAATCGCTAAAATCCAAATGAAGCTGTTCCGCAAACTGCCGTACAAAGCTTTTATAAAGGAAGGCAGATCCGATCCGTAAGGGCTCGTCCGTTTCAATGGCCTGCAGATTCTTAACTGAAATGCGTGTCTTAAGACTGATCTGTTCGAGCGTCAGCCCAAGTCTCAAACGCGCTTCGCGGATTTTCTCACCGGGGGAATCCATAATCTTGAAGGCGATGCACAGCTATAATACAACAGTCCTTAGGCCGGGATTTTTCCTAGGTCTATCTATTTCCAATCTCCAAACCTCACCGGAAACTGTATTGAATCTCAGACACAAGTACAATCGGCGCAATCTGCTTCGGCCTTTATCTAAGGTGCCCCTTTCACTCCTTTTGTTTCTCGGATATTTTTCCCATCGTCTTCCAGCATACGTACATGCCCCAGGGGCCGCGACCTTCCAGGGAACCGCCGCCCT
>JAFASD010000353.1 GCA_019244945.1 Acidobacteriaceae bacterium
CAGGGGATCGTCAGGCGGATTGTTTAGAGCCGAATGAGCCATGGCGTGCAGCGCGAACCCCGGGCCCGCGTCCCGGATTTGAAGCAGGAGGATGCGCGGCGTTCGGATATACGTGAGCTCGCATGCGCATTTCGGCTCAAGGCTGCAGCCGTGCTCAATCGCATTGCCCAGCAGTTCATCGAGCGCCGTCGAAAGCTGGTCACAAAGCTCTTCCGGCAAGTCCGCCATCTGAGATCTGAAAAACTCCACTACCTGCTCTTTCAGTTCGATGTCGGGAGCAATGTTGAGGCAGATCCATCTTGGCAGCGAAGATTTGACTTCAATCTCCGGGTTTTTCTCGAAAGCCTCTTTGGCGGTCACTATCAGCTATTTTCCCATCCCAGCTGAAATGCTATTTTCAAAGCAGATCAAGATGCGGAGCCTGCTCCTTCCCGTAATTCTTCTGCTAGCTGTAGCCGGCCTCTTTGCCGCAAAAAAGGTGATTTCTCCTCTGACCAGCGCAAGTAACGAACAGATCGACATCGTCGCCACTATTTCGCTCAGCGAGGATGAAGTGGCTCAGAAGCTTGGCGCCGATCCGGGGAAGGGAATTGTGCTGTTGGAGGTGCGCTTAACGCCTAAAACTGATACGCCCGTGCAGGTAAGTCCCGACGATTTCATTCTCCTTGCGCATGATGACGGCGAGCGGTCCAAACCCTTCGAGCCCTCCGAGATTGCCGGGCAAGGCGCGCTGGTCGTTAGCAACTCGGCAGACGGGACAAAGGTAAAGAGCACCCGCGGCACGATTGGAATGGGCGGCATCATCGGCGGCGGTGGAGGTGCCTCTCCGGGGAACTCCAAAGCGGTAACGCTCAATTCGAAAATGAATCCGAAAAGCGCGGGTAACGACAAGCTGCTCCAGGCACTCGAGGCCAAGCAGTTCCCCGAGAAGGAATCAATACAGCCGGTCGAAGGCTATCTCTACTTTCCTTTGGACGGAAAGCACAAGCTGAAGAATTTAGCAGTGCTCTATCGAGGTCCAGCGGGCAGGCTGAACCTCGAATTTCAGCACTGATCTGCGCCTACGTTACTTGCTCTCTTTCGCTTCTTCGATGGTGTTGACTTTAATTACATCCCCGTCGACAGTTCCATCGACCGTCACGTTCTTACCCGCCAGCGCCGCGGCTTTGTCCTTGGAATCGGCATCGAACTTCATCACCTTGCCGTTGCTGACCAGGACAGGATCGGAGCCGCCCTTCAGGCACTTGTCAATACACTTGCTGTTTGCTTCGCTCGGGCTGCTGTGCGCCGACCCGCAATGAGCATCGGACACATAGCCAGTTAGTTGATCCGCAAAAGCGGCAAACGAGCAAAGCGAAACCGCCATCAGGGAACCGAAAACGAATTTTTTCATTTGTAACCCTCCACAGGGAATACTACGAGAACTATTCTATAGCGGATCAAGAAACGCTGCACGCCCAGATTAAAGTTCCAAAATCACCGGCATGATGAGCGGCCGTCGCTGGGTATGTTTCCCCAAGAAACGCTTCAAATCGGTGCGAATCTTTTCCTGCATGACGCCCCAGTCGCCACGCTCTTCGGGCGTCGAGTTCTCCAACGTTCTGCCGACAACCGCGCGAGCTTCCTGCAAGATGGCAGCACCATCCCCGGCGACAAAACCTCGACTTACGATCTCGGGGAGCCCCTCACTCTTCCCGGTATGCTTGTTAATCGCGATGATCGGGAGCACAAAGCCGTCTTCCGATAGGTGACGCCGGTCGCGTATGATCACGTCCTCAACAATGTCATCGAGCGATCCGGAATCGATACAGACCCGTCCCACGGCTACTTTTTCGCCGCGCCGCGCACCCAAATGGTCGATCTCGAGTGTTTCCCCCGTTTCCAGAACGAACGTGTCTTGAAGCCCCGCCGAGCGCAAATGCTGCGCCAGCGATGCGTGACGCGCCAGGTGCCGATACTCCCCATGTATCGGAATAAAGTACTTCGGCCGCACCAGATTCAGGATCAGCTTCAGTTCCTCTTCGCTGGCGTGCCCCGAAACGTGCACCGGCGGTTTCATCGTGCCATACACCAGATCCGCCCCACGACGAGCGATATGATTCATCATCCGGAAAATGGCCTTTTCATTCCCCGGAATGATTCGCGAGCTTAAGACGACCGTATCGCCACGCTCCAAGTACAGGTGCTTATGATTGTCCACAGCCACTCGGGACAGTGCGGACATCGGCTCTCCTTGAGTACCCGACACCACCACTGCCACTTTGCTGGGCGCGCTCTGCATGATGTCTTGTGGGCGCAGCAACGTCGAGTCGGGGATCGAGAGCAGCCCGAGATTGTGCGCAATTTCCGTGACGTTTAACATGCTCCGGCCCAGAAACGCCACTTTCCGCCCGTACTCATCAGCTAGATCCAAAATCTGCTGCAAGCGGTGAATCGAGCTGCTGAAGCAAGACAGAACCAGGCGGCGCTCGCAACGGGAGAATAGTTCTTCCAGTCGCGGTCGGACAGCGCGCTCGCTCTCGGTATAACCCGGCCGGTCGACATTGGTCGAATCCGAGAGCAGCAGAAGCACCCCGCGTTTTCCGTAAGCCGCGAACGTGTGCAGGTCAAAGAGCTCGTTGTCGGTGGGAGTCGGATCGACCTTGAAATCGCCGGTATGAATGATGACCCCCAGCGGCGTGGTGATTGCCAAAGCCACTGCGCTGACGATCGAATGAGTCACATGAATAAATTCGATCTCGAATGGTCCGAGCGTGATCCGGTCGCCCGCTTTCACGATGTTCAGGTTCGCTTGCTCGAGCAGGTCGTGCTCTTCCAGCCGCCGTTCCACCAGCGCCAGCGTGAACTCCGTTCCGTAGACCGGCAGATTCTGCTGGGATAGCAAAAAGGGAACGCCGCCTATATGATCCTCATGCCCGTGCGTTAGAATCAGCGCGCGCACCATGCTCGCGTGCTGCTCGAGATAGGCGAAATCCGGCGTGACAATATCGATGCCCAAAAGCTCGGATTCAGGGAACATCATGCCCGCGTCAATCACGATGATGTCGTCGCCATACCGCAGGGCCATGGAGTTCATTCCGAACTCGCCGAAGCCCCCCATTGGCACGATTCGCAACGTTTGATCAGGCACGGCTTACTTTGCTCTCCTGGTCGGAGAAGCTAAAGAGTATCATGCAGTGTTCGGGTTCGAACAGGTAGTCTCAAACAGGAGCACTCCAGATGCAGATAGCGCAGTCGAATTAGGAATTTAGCGCGGTGCCCAAAATGCAGGCGTTCCTCATGATGCGTCAAATCTCCTCAGGTTTGGTAAGCGATCTGCGCTTTGCGTGGCGACAGATCCGCCGCCGGCCGGGATTCGCCGCCAGCGCCATCTTCGTGCTCGGGCTCGGTATCGGTTCCTCCACCGCCGTGTTCAGCATTCTTTACGAGGCGTTGTTGAAGCCGCTACCCTACCCAGGCGCGGATCGAATCGTCTTCCTTCACAATGCTTTTCCGAAGTCCCAGCTCGCGCTCTCGGGTGTTTCGAGTGTCGATTACGCGGAACTGAAACGGCACAACGAAATCTTTAGCGCGACCGGCGTTTACTACTTCAATGACCTGACCATGACCGGCGCCGGAGATGCCCGGCACGTGGACCCTGTGAACGCCTCTGCATCGCTCTTCAGAGTGCTCCGCGTGAAGCCCGCCCTGGGGCGCGCCATCAGCGAGGAAGACGACCGCTACGGCGCTCCGAAGGTTGCCGTCCTAAGCGACGCGTTCTGGCGCAGTGCTTTCGACGCCAACCCGAAGGTTCTCGGCAGTATGATTCACCTCAATGGCGAGCCTTACACCATCATCGGCGTGATGCCGCCGGATTTCCATTTTCCTTATCCAGCCACGCAGTTGTGGCTTCCGCTCGCTCTCAAACCAGCCGAATGGAGCGAGATGGGGCGAGCGGATAAATGGTTGCAGATGATCGCGCGTCTCGCGAAAGGTGTCGGGCCCGAGCACGCGCAAGCGGCATTAATGGCCGTCAGTCACCACCTCGCCCAGCAATACCCTGCTTTTTACCCCGAAAACGTCGGCTGGCACTTCACCATGCAACCGCTTCTCGAAGAACAGACGAAGCCGATTCGCGTTTGGCTGCTGCTCGCTTTCAGTGCTGTCCTCTGTGTCTTGTTGATCGCATGCGCCAATGTGAGTGGGTTGCTCCTGATTCGTTCCTCCGCACGAAGCGGTGAGTTCGCCATACGCGCGGCTCTCGGCGCTGCCAGGTATCGCATCATCCGCCAAATCCTGGGCGAGACTGCCTTGCTGGTTGGTGCAGGTTGTGTACTCGGATTGATTTTCGCCTCTTGGGCAGTTCCGCTCTCCAATCGCTATGGTCCGTTTTTGCGTAACGCTCGGGTGGAAACAGAGACCATTATTTTCGTAATCGCAATGGCTTTCCTCAGCACCCTGGTTGCAGGACTTGTGCCCGCTTTTGTCAGCGCCAGAATGCCCATCGAGCAAGCCTTGAAATCAGGCTCGACCCGAACCGCTACGCGCGGCAGCCGTTGGCGTTATGCTCTGGTGGCTGGTCAGATTGCAGTAGCCATAACACTCATCTTCACCGCGACCCTGCTGAGCCGCAGCTTTCTCAAACTGATGCAAGTGTCCCCCGGTTTCTCGCCAGATCGCGTTTGGAGCGCAGCCATCGCGCTCCCGCAGACTCAATACAAAAATGAGGAAGCGGATTTGCGCTTCTTCCACCGATTGCAGGAACGCATCGCTGCCCTCCCGGGCGTTGAGCGCGTGTCCGCTTGCACGGCCCCGCCTTTCAATGCAAGCGGCGTTCTGACTCTCAACGTTTCTTTCCCAGGTCGCGCCGATCGGGTCAATCAACCGAAAGCGCAGGTGGTCGCCGCGCTGCCCGGGTATTTCGAGACCATGAAAATTCCGCTTCAGCGAGGCCGCGCGTTCACCCAGCAAGATCTCAGTTTGCGCGTAGTCGTCATCGACGAAGAGTTCGCTCGCATCTATTTCCCAAGAGAAGATCCGATCGGCAAGCAGATCGGCATTGGAGGCGAACAAGATAGGCCTTCTCGCGTCATAGGTATCGTCGCGAATGTCGAAAATAGTGGACTAGGCGGTCCCCACAAACCCGAAATTTACGCTCCGGATCCCGAAGAGATGAGTTCTTCTATGTATCTGGTTGTCCGCACAAAAAATGACCTGGATATTACTTCAGCGGTTCGCAATCAGCTCGCCGCTCTGGATCCGAATGTCGCGTTGTTCGATGTCGCGACGATGAATGAGCGCATCGCTCAATCTGTGAAACTCCGACGATTCATCGCCTGGCTGCTGAATGGATTCGGCGCGGTAGGCTTACTGCTCGCAGCCTTAGGACTATATGGATCGCTCGCGCACCTGGTCGAGCTTCGACGTCGCGAAATAGGCATTCGAATGGCTCTGGGAGCGGTGTGGCAACACGTCATTCGCACCGTGGTCGCGCAAGGAGCTCTGGTCGTAACCGCCGGCGTCCTCATGGGAATCGCGGGCGCAATCTTCGCCGGAACCCTCGTGCGCAATCAATTATTCGGTGTAAGCACGTACGATACGGTTGCCTGGTTCGCCGTTTCAGGCATACTTGCGGTCGCTGCTGTGCTC
Organism: Acidobacteriaceae bacterium; assembly: GCA_019244945.1. Taxonomy (GTDB): domain Bacteria; phylum Acidobacteriota; class Terriglobia; order Bryobacterales; family Bryobacteraceae; genus Bog-105. Next base: position 5,629 of record JAFASD010000353.1, read on the forward strand.
GCCGCCTGGTTCCCCGCTTGGCGCGCCGTGCGCATACAACCCATGGAAACCCTCCGCGAAGAATAGCTTCAGAAAACTGTCACGGCGCTCCGGACCGTACGGCAGCCTTCGCGCGATCCACCCAAGTCTCATAGACATAGCTTTCTCTTTGCGAATCCCAAACGGCCTCTGGAATCGCGTGCAGATCGTCGCGCGCAACGGCAGGAATATCCGTACCGAGCGCCATCGTCCCACCTTCGCCGTGTTCATACCTCTGAGTAATTTCCGTTTTCAACCCGTTCTTCGCGGCCCATTCACTAACGTGCGTTTCAGGCATGCTTTCGATCTGCTTGGGCGTCCAGTTCGGAAATTTTAACTTGTCTTCCAACCAGAGCGCCGCAGTTTTGGTGACGAAGTACGGCCGATGACCGCCATCGGGAACGAACCGGTAGTCGAAAATATTTTTCGAACCGCCCAGCTCTGTGATTGTTCGCTTACGGAGATCTTCGAAAAAATCCTGCTCATGATGCGGTATGTCGACCACCTCATCTGCAGTGCCGTTCAA
>JAFASD010000387.1 GCA_019244945.1 Acidobacteriaceae bacterium
AAGCCATGGCGCGGGAGGCTGCTCGAGCAAACAGACGATGAGAAGCCCGGAGGGCATCCAGTTGCCGTGCTGGGTTACGGATTCTGGCGGAGTCGATTCGGCGGTGATTCTGAAATTCTGGGCCACACGATTCTGCTCGACAAACACCCGTACACGGTTGTCGGCATCGCCCCGCCTGAATTCTACGGACTCGATTTCGGACAGCGCTCCGGCTTGTTCGTTCCCATAGCAATGAAAGAGCAACTGATGCCTGGGCGCGGAGCTCTGCTGGACAGATTGGATCATTGGGCGAGTCTCGTCGGAAGGCTGAAGCCCGGCGTGACTATTGGACGCGCTTCGGCTGCCTTGCGCGTTATTTATCCGCCGCTCCGGGATCAGGACCTGGCTTTTATGCATTCGCCGTCTCCCGAATTAAGGCAGGAGTTCTCAAGAAAAAGAATCGATCTTAGTCCGGGAGGAAAGGGCTATTCTGACGTGCGCGATCAGTTCGGCGACCCATTGCGACTCCTCATGGTCATGGTCGGGGTCGTGTTGTTGATCACGCTCGTCAATGTGGCAAATCTGCTCATCGCCAGAACCGTTGCGAGGCAACGCGAGATGGCCATCCGGCTTTCGGTGGGCGCGGGAAGATCTATGCTGATACGGCAACTGTTGGTCGAAGGATTGACGCTCGCGGCGATCGGCGGATCCCTTGGGGTTGCACTCGCCTTTATTGGAACGCCGTTGCTGTTCCGGTTCTTAAAGGGCGATTTCAGCGAGGCAGCCATCGTGACGCATCCCGACTGGCCGGTTTTGGTCTTTACCGCGGTGACTACGCTTCTCACCGGCCTGGGATTTGCCATCCTTCCTGCGTGGCAATCGGCTCGCACCGGGTTGACGGGAGCTCTCAAAGTTGAGGGCAGTATGGGTCATACGGGAGAAGCGGTTTGGATAAGGCGATTGCTGATCATTGGACAACTCGCTTTGTCGTTAGTACTGGTGACCGCCGGGATTTTGTTTACCAGCAGTCTACGGAATCTGAAAAACTTGAACCTTGGATTCCGAACGGATCATCTGGTGACTTTCGAGGTGGATCCATCGGCGGGCGGATATTCTCAAGCGCGCATCAAGAGCTTTGGAGAGAACGTACGAAAGGCGCTGCTTGCGTTGCCTGGCGTCCAAACTGCTTCACTGGCAACTGTTCCATTGCTCGAAGATGACGATTGGGGTAGCAATATTACGGTCGAGGGATATCGTCCTCGCAGCCGCAATGAGGAGGTCCTCAAAAATCTCGTGGGCCCGGAATTCTTCAAGGTGCTTCAGATTCCGCTTTTGGCCGGCCGCCCAGTACTTGAAAGCGACGCGGTAGGCACCTCAAAAGTCGCTGTCGTCAATGAGGCTTTTCGCAAGCATTACCTGGCGGATCGTAATCCGATTGGAGTCCATTTCGCCTTTGGCGGCGGTAACGTCAAAATGGATTGGACGATTGTAGGCGTAGTCGCTGATAGCGAGCACGTTGGGCTTCGGGCGCAGATTCAGCCGTTCGTTTATATGCCGTACTTCACGGACGATAATCTGCACTCACTGACGTTCTACATCCGAACCCGGGCAGCGGAAAAACCGTTGATGTCTGAGGTTCGGAACTTGCTTCGGCGTTCCGACAGCAGTCTGCCGCTGAACCATCTGAAGACGATGAGCGGCATCGTCGATGAAAATCTGTTTGTCGAGCGTGGGCTCGGTTTGCTCTCAGTCAGTTTCGCGTTTCTTGCAACACTGCTCGCGGTGGTTGGGCTCTACGGAGTCATGTCGTATTCGGTCAGCCGCCGCTACCGCGAGATCGGCATCCGTATGGCGATCGGAGCAACTCCGCAACGGGTACTGACGATGGTGCTGGCCGAAACAATCATCGTCGGACTTGCGGGCATCGCTTGCGCGATTCCGGTCATGCTTGGCTTGCGTGGTTTTGTCAGGTCTGTTCTTTATGGAATCAAGCCCGATGATCCGCGCGTTTGGGTGGGAGCGGCGATTCTACTCTTACTCGTTGCTGTGTCATCAGGCGCTATTCCCGCCGCGAACGCTTCCCGAATCGATCCACACGAAGCGCTTCGGGCAGAGTAAATCAACTCCAGGGGCGATCAGGTCGAAAAAACTTTCGGGCAGACCGGAAATTCGTAGACTCCAGCTGTTTTATAGACACAGCATGCGAGACGACAGGCCACAGGAGAGTTTCCCCAACCCCAAGTGCAACTCCCCAAACCCTCTTGTGGCCCTCGCTAAGAACCGGTTTTCAGGGAACCGGCGTTCCACTTCATAGACTTTAAGTAGCGCCGATGGAGCAGGCAGATATCCTCGCATTGCCCAGACCGAAATGGAAGGCGGAGTATTTGGAAGATACATCGCTTCGCCGCCTGGTTCTGGAACATTACGATCGCGAGCACGTTCCCTTACTTCGGTATCTTGCGTTGTTAGGCGTGGATCGTGAGACGTCCAGAGAGCTGGTTCAAGAGAGCTTCTTGAAACTTCACGAGCATCTTCTCAATGGGGGAGACCGGAGTAACCTGCGCGCTTGGCTTTACCGCGTGGCTCACAATCTGGCGCGTAACACACAAAGCGCCTTTCGGAGCAGCAAAACCGAGTCACTTACCGGTTCCGAAGGTGCTCGCGAGCCTGTGTCCGAAGCAGTCTCGGCGGAAGAAGAACTGTTGGCCGAGGAGCGCGTGAAATGTTTCCGGGAGGCCATGAATCAATTGAGCCTAGCACAACGGGAATGTCTCACGCTTCGTGCACAAGGATTCAAATACCGGGAGATCGCGGAAGTTTTGAATCTGTCGGTTTCAACGGTCGGAGAAAACGTTGCACGGGCGCTCGAACGACTAAAGGATTTACTATGACTAAGTCTGATCATCTGCCGAACGATTCACTGCTGAGAGCGATAGACGATGAGCTCGCCGGAACAGAAGTGGTCCTGGTGGAATCGCATTTACAGCGTTGTGAGGAGTGTCGGCGCAGTTATCAGGAATTAAGTCATGCATCGGCGCGTATTGAATCGGTGCTCGCAGCGGTGCCAATCGAGCACTATCCAGAAGAGCGCGAAAGACTCGCTGAAGAATTAGAACGCTGCCAAACGAAAACTAATCTGCAAGGTTCGGAAAAGGTTCTGAGAAGATTCGGCTGGGGGATGGCGATTGCGGCGACTTTGGCGATCGGCGTCCTTCTCCTACCTGGCCGGCATGCCCGCATACCGAACACCACCGGAGTTTCCGAGGCGCGCTCTTCCGCGGCTTTGCAGGTCGATGGAGAGACGTTTATCCCCCTGCCTTATTCGAATCCCGAACTGCCTGTGAGCGCATCGCATATCGTCGAGATGCGAATTTCCGCTTCATCGCTGGCGGATGCAGGCATAGTTTTCGAGCCCATCTCCAATACAGCTTCAGAGCAGGATAGCTCCGTTCTGGCGGACGTCTTACTGGGGATGGATGGGCAGCCATTGGGCGTGCATGTGTTGAGGCAGTAATAGCGGCTTATAAGAGTTTTGGGGCGTTGCCAGGAGAGAACATGGTGAAAAAAATAGAACAGGTAGTTTTTGCGGCTATGCTGATGAGCGTTGCCGCATACGGTCAGGCAGGTCTGCCGCCCGGACCCCCGCCGGGGCCACATGGGGCATTCGGCCCGGAGCACTTTAGTTTTCATTCGCGGAAGGTGGTCACGGGAGCGCCCTATTCGGCAGATATTACCGATCAGATGATCCAGACACTAGCTGACGGCAATACGATTCAGCACACGACAACCGGCCACACGGCACGAGATAGGCAGGGACGGACCTACGTCCAGCAAACTATAACGGGCGGGCTTTTGGTGCAGAATGGTCCAACGACGATCACTTTCATTTCGGATCCTGTGGCGGGGTACAGCTATGTTTTGAACCCGACCACGAAGACTGCTGTCCGGCGCGCGATCAAAATGCCAACAGACGCAGAGAACCCGCCGAGCCCCCGTGGATCATTCTCACCAGGGAATCCGCATCCGGACTCAGCGAACAGGGTCGAGACGGATCTCGGAACACAAACGATCAGTGGAGTAACTGCGCAAGGCAAGAGTGTTACTCACACGATCCCTTCGGGCGCAATCGGAAATGCGCAGCCAGTCGTGTCAACCAGCGAGACGTGGTATTCGCCCGATCTACAGATTCCGGTTTTGGCGAAGCGAAATGATCCTCGATCCGGACAGTCGACTTATACGGTTACCAATATTCAGCGCGGCGATCCACCCGCCTCGCTATTCCAGATTCCATCCGACTATACGATCCAAGATGCTTCAGCGATGCATCAGGAACGCGGCGGCGGCCCCGGTTTTCACGTTCCGCCCCACGACTAATTGAAGGACTATCGCAAATCGAGTTAGTAATGGAAGCGGACCGGGCGGCAGATCCAACTTATCTGCCGCCCGCAAGCCTCCTGTCCTGGCTGAGTCAGGCAGGCGTGATTTCCCCGTTCAGATCCCACAGATCTTCCCAGGATTGCCCTTCTTTCCAGAGAAAGACCTGCCCCTTGATTAGGCGGCAATTGCGATCGATCCGGGCAATTTCGCGCATTTCGTCATCCGTGAGCGGCTCGCTAACGACTGCCTGGAGGTTGGCCAAAATGTTCGTCGGCTTGATCGAGAAAGGAATCGGCGTCTGCCCGCGTTGCACCGCCCATTTGATGCAAACGACAGCGGGATGCACTCCCAAGCGCTGAGCGATGCGGATAATCACCGGGTCTTCTAGGTCAGTGGTGTCCTCTGTTGTGCGGTCGCGCTCGGGGCGCGCGGGAGAACCGATCGGAGAATACCCGATTGGCTCGATGCCGTTTGCGCGAACAAATTCGAATAGCTCCGGCTGCTGAAAATGTGGATGTAGCTCCATTTCGTTTACTGCCGGCGGAATGCGCGCGTCTCGCAGCAGCCGTTTGAGTTTAGGAATGGTCATGTTCGAAGTCCCAATGTGGCGCGTCAAGCCAAGATCCACTAATTTTTCCATCTGCCGCCAGGTCTTCATGAAATCTTCGTGGATGTAAGGCTTGGCGTGCGGACTGCGCGATGTCACTTCGCAATGGGGCGGGTGGTAGTTCGGAAAGGGCCAGTGCACGAGATACATGTCCAGGTAATCCAGTTGCAAATCGGCCAGCGACTGACGGCATGCTGGAATCACTTGTTCTTCTACGTGCTTATCGTTCCAGAGTTTGGATGTGATCCATAGCTGGTCGCGGTGGATTTCACTCTCGAGCATTCGAGACAGGGTCATGCCGATTTGGGGCTCATTTGCATATACGGCGGCGCAATCGAAATGACGATAACCGATTCGCGCCGCATATTCGACCGCGGCCGCGACTTCCTCCGCACTTACATGATCGGAGCCGAATGTGCCTAGGCCGATGGCTGGCATTTCGGCGCCGGAGTACAGAATTCGTTTCGGGACTAGTGAAGGATCTATTGTTTGCTGGTGGAATGTGGAAACGTGCTCTTCCGCTCTTTCGCGCATACTGAAAGTAGACGCTAACAGAGGGGCAATCTATAAACCCAAATTGAGAACCTTTCGGCTGCGGAAAAATTCGATTTGTTAAATGTGGTTTGGGAGAGTCTCGAAGCTGATGAGCTCTTGAGACAATAAAACTTGGGACCGCTATGACCGTCACGATTGAACTTCCGCCGGATATTGAGGCTGGCCTGCTCGCGCAGGCACAAGCAGAAGGGCTTGGCGTGTCCAAGTATCTTGAAATCCTTGTACGCGAACAATTGAATGCTCGGGTCGGCGCGCCTATGACATCCCGCCCCGCGTATGAGTTGCCGCCGAACGACTGGGTTCGCAAATTCGACGAATGGACGCAAAGCCACGCCAGACTCGACTTGCCGGTTCTCTCTGATGAAGACATTAGCCGCGAGTCCATTTACCGCGAACGCGGTCTGTAATCGGTGATTCTCGCCGATACCAATATCCTGCTGCGTTCTGTGCATCCTCACTACTCTCTAGCCAAAAATGTGCTCATGGAATTGCGCATTCGCAGTGAGTCGCTTTGCCTTGCTCCTCAGAATCTCGTGGAATTCTGGGCTGTTGCCACCCGTCCGCGCAATGAAAACGGGTTTGGCTTAACGGCGACGCAGGCTGCTTCGGAACTTAGGAATATACAGGATTTTTTCCGATTGTTGCTTTATACACCGCAAGTGGTGGAGAAATTCAAGGAGATTCTTCTAGCGCAAGGTGTTTCGGGCAAGCAAACCCATGATGCACACCTTGTGGCGGTGATGCAGGTGCACTCTGTTACGTCCATTTTGACGTTCAATGAGGAGGACTTCAAACGCTATCCGGGAATCACCGTGCTAAATCCAGCAGCACAATACCTCTGAACCAGTCCTTAGATAATCTCTTCGGGGCCAAAGTCTCACCTATATCTTAGGAACAACCTGTTACTATCTGTCCGGTACGGACAACATCGGGATGGGGCGGCTGGTGGGATTCGAACCCACGACATCCAGAACCACAATCTGGCGCTACTACCAACTGAGCTACAGCCGCCGCGTTTCATTCCAAGTCTAACATCGGTTTTCACATAAGGCTGATTGGGTCCACATCAATAACCAGCGCCGTCGCGCTCCATTTTTCGCTCTCCGCGAAGCGGCGAAGATTCTTCAATGTTTCCCGCAAAACGGCGCGTTTGCCTGCCTTCAACAAGATCTGGTAACGGAACTCGTTTTTCAAGCGAGTCATGGGAGCTTCGGCGGGGCCCATCGCGCGAACACCCTCCGGCGGAGGATTCAACAGATACCCGAGTTGGGTGGACATGCGGAGCGCCTGTTCCTGCTTCTCAGCGCGTACTAGCACGTTTGCGAATGCCGCAAATGGAGGATAACGCAACCATTTTCGGAACTCTATCTCCTTCTTGTAAAAGCCTTCATAGTCTTGCGCTGCCGCAAACTTAATCGCGTAATGCTCCGGGTTGAGGGTTTGAATGATGACGCGCCCCGGGAGATCTCCACGTCCGGCGCGGCCCGCCGCCTGAGTCAATAGCTGGAAGCTGCGCTCAGCAGCGCGAAAATCGGGCATACCTAATCCAATATCCGCCAGCACAACGCCCACTAACGTGACGTTTGGAATGTCGTGTCCTTTCGCAATCATTTGAGTCCCGACCAGGATATCGATGTCGCCGTTTCGGAATGCATCCAAGACCTGCTCATATGCGCTTTTCCCACCGACACTGTCCCGGTCCAGGCGCGCGATTCGGGCATTGGGGAAATGCTGATGCAGTTCGTTTTCGACGCGCTCCGATCCTGTACCCAGGAACTGGATGTAATCACTTCCGCAGCGCGGGCATTCCGATGGGATCTTTTCTGCATATCCGCAGTAATGGCACAACATTCGGCGGTCGCGCTTGTGATGCGTTAACGCAACGGAGCAGTTGGCGCACATCAATCGCTCGCCGCAGGCGCGACAGATCATGAAACTCGAGAATCCGCGCCGATTCAGAAGCAAGATGGTCTGCTGGCCGTGCGCGAGCCGTGCTTGCATTTCCTCCAACAGCTTTCGAGAAAAAATGGCTTGTTGCCTGGTCTCCAGAAATTCGACACGCATATCGATGATCCGCACTTCCGGAAGCGGTCTCCGCGCGATACGCTCCGGTAAACTGAGCAGCGTATATTTACCGTGATCCGCGTTGTAGCGGGTTTCTACGCTGGGTGTCGCGGACCCCAGCACAGCCACCGCTCCTGCTTCTTTGGCGCGCATTAAAGCCACATCCCTGCCGTGATAGCGCGGGGTCTCCTGCTGCTTGTAGCTGCCATCATGTTCTTCGTCGATGATCACCAAACCTAGATTCTGGACAGGGGCAAACACTCCTGAGCGCGTTCCGACAACCACCCGAGCTTGCCCGTTTCGTATGCGCCGCCATTGTTCGGCGCGCTCTATATCGCCGAATGCGGAATGCAAGATGGCCACCTGCTTCCCAAAGCGATGGAAGAACTGCCCAGCCATGCTTGGAGTCAAGGCGATTTCCGGAACCAGGAGCAGCGCGTTTTTCCCACGCTCCAGGACCGATTCGATACTACGCAGGTAGACTTCGGTCTTGCCTGAGCCGGTCACCCCTTGCAGCAGGAAAGCTTTAAAGACATTTACATCGAGGGCATTCTCAATCGCGCTGAACGCATTTTGCTGATCCTCGTTCAGCACCGGAACAGGGCGGTCGAATCCGGAGCTCACGTATAGTGCTTCCGCGTTCAGCTTGATCAGTTCCTGCCTAGCTAAGGCGCGAGCAGCTTCACTCGCGCCTTTCACCTTTTCCCCCAGTTCCGCGAGATTGTGCGGTCCGGGATGCAATTCGAGAAACGCGAGCAACTCGCGTTGGCTTGTTTTTAGCTTGACCCCGGCGTCTGGCCTACTCAGAAATTCTGCTTGCAGCCGCTCCGCCCGCGCACGAAGTGGATCTCGCTGCTCATGGATTTCCTCCGCCGCCACCCAGCCGCGTTTCAATAGACCCTGCAATGCCGTACGCGCGCCTTCCACCTTAGTCGCTAGGTAGTCGAGGGAAAGCGGCCGTTCTTCAAGCGCGGCGAGAATTCGCGAGGGCGCGCCGCTGTCCGGCTTGTCTATAAGTTGGCGTGCGACCTCGCGACCGATGTGAGTAAGGGAATAACGCTTGCTTCGCCTGAACTCGCCGGCGAGAGGCAGCATCCCTTTGAAGACCTCCCCAATCGGAGCACAATAATACTCGGCGATCCAGGTTCCGAGCCGGAGCAATTCGCCGTCGAGAACAGGCTGCTCATCGAGTAGCGCCATAACTTCGCGCACCTCCTGGGCAGGAGCATCGTTGTGCAACCGCGCGACAACGCCTGTCAACTTGCGCGCGCCGAATGGAACCAGAACCCGCGATCCGGCTCGAGCGCCGAATCGAAGAGGGAGGGGAAATTCGTACGTGAAGAGGCGATCAATCGGAACTGGGAGAGCAATCTCGCAGTAGCGGTGGCCTGTTTCAGGCATCTCCCAATTCTGCAATCGCTTGAAAAGCAGGTGTCAGCGCCGGATAGAGTGAGCGGTAGATCTCGTAACGCTTGCTGTAGAACTCGGCTGCTTGTCGCTGCGGCTTTTTGAGCGAGACCTCTTTTATCGCTGCCCGACAGACATCAACAGCGGATGCATATTCGCCGGTTCCTACCATCGCCAGCAACGCCGCGCCATATGCGGATCCTTCCTGTGATTCGAGCGTGGCCACTGGACAGTTGAATATATCCGCGAATAACTGATGCCAAAGCTCGCTCTTCGCGCCTCCGCCTGACAGCCTGATCAACGAAGGATGAGCCCCGAGCGCCGCAATTATTTCCAAGCCATCTTTTTGGCTATAGCAGACGCCTTCCAGAATGGCTCGCGTCAAGTCCCGACGCTGATGCTTTGCAGTGAGTCCGACCCATGCCCCGCGCGCGTTCGCATCCAGATGCGGAGTTCGTTCACCCATCAAGTACGGCATCCAGAAGAGTCCGTCGGCCCCTGCTGGTGAAAGCGCCGCCTCTGCTGTTAATTCGTCATAGCCGGAGTCGGGTGCGAAGCGGTTGCGAAACCATTGGAAGCTGAGCCCCGCTCCCTGAGTGACGCCCATGACGTGCCACGCTCCGGGAATCGCATGACAGAATGTGTGGACCCGTCCGGCGGGATCATAGGCCGGTTTTTCCGAATACGCGAAAACCACCCCGGACGTGCCAATGGTGCAGGAAACCGTGCCAGGCTCGACAATTCCGTTTCCGATGGCGCTCGCTGCTTGATCTCCGGCGCCTGCCACAACGGGAGTGCCGGGCGCAAGCCCGGTGGCTTCACTGGCTTGTTTCGAAACTGTTCCACTCACTTCGCTCGATTCGTATGCTTTCGGTAGGATCGCGGGATTGAGGCCAAGACTGCTCACCATATCCTCAGACCACTGCCGTTGTGCAACATCGAAGAGCGCGGTTCCGCTGGCGTCCGATACGTCGGTCGCGAATTCGCCGATCAACTTGAACCGCACGTAATCTTTGGGGAGCAGTACGTGCCGTATGGCTTCGAATTTCGAAGGCTCGTGATCGCGTACCCAAAGAAGCTTGGGCAGCGTAAAGCCAGTTAGCACCGGATTCGCAGTCGAGCGAAGCACTTTGTCGGCGCCTAGCTTCGAATTGATGAAATCCACTTGAGGCTGGCTCCGTTGATCGCACCAGATCAGGGCCGCACGTAGAACCGTGTTCGCTTCATCGAGAAGCACCAAGCCATGCATCTGGCCAGACAGACCGATGCCTGCAACAGAGGAGCCGTTGATGCCAGCAGCCTCAAGAACGCCTCGTATGGCGAGACGCGAAGCGCGCCACCAATCGTCGGGGTGTTGCTCTGCCCAGAGCGGCCTGAGCATTTGCATCTCTTCGTGCGATGCCGTGTAGGAATGACGGACCGATCCCTTCGAATCCACTAAGAGCGCGCGCGATCCGCCGGTGCCTATATCGAGACCAAGCCAAAACATGTTATTCGCGGACGTGCAGGTAAGCCAGAAGAAGCATCATTTCGCAATGGCCCGATGCGACCTTTCGTGCTGGAAGGGTAAATAAGCGGCCCCGTAGAGTCCTGCATCGGCGCCCAGTGCCGCTTTCTCGATTCTTGTCCCGGTTTTGCAGAAAGTGAACGAGCGGCGATTCACTTCTTCAAACATTTTCGGTGCGAAAAGATCCCAAGCCGGCAATGGACCGCCGGTGAGCAGATATAGCGGGAAATTGAAGATGTTAATCAGGCTCGCAATGGCGATCCCCAAGGCTCGGCCCATAGACTCGAACACGAGTATGGCCCTGTCATTCCCAGCAACAGCGAGCTCGTAGACGCGCTTGGCAGAAACCTCACCTTTGAAATGCATCATGCGCCCCATGGCCGCAATCGCCGTCGCGGATGCGTGTTTTTCAAGACAGCCGCAATTGCCGCAACCGCAGGGATTACCGTCCGGGAAAACGGTCATGTGGCCGAATTCTCCCGCCATTCCCGTGAATCCGTGCAGAACTTTGCCTTTACTCACGATTCCGCCTCCGATCCCAGTGCCCAGGGTCAACAAGATGAGATCTTTGACGTTTTTGCCGGCTCCCATCCACATCTCTCCAAGCGCAGCAGCGTTCGCATCGTTTTCGAGAATGATCGGCGTGCCCAAACCCTTTTGCATTTCATCACGCACCGGGAAATCTTGAAATCCGGGCAGGTTAGCCGAACCGAGAACGACGCCCGCGTCCATGTCGATGAAACCGGGGACGCCCATACCGACGCCGCGCAGATCCGGCAGGCCCACGCGCGAGCGCACCTGGTGAATCACATCGACGATGTCGGTGACTACCTTTTGGGGACCATCGTCGAAAACTGCGCGAACCGAAACTTTGTCCAAAATCTGTCCGTCTGCATCGATTGCAGCCACGCGCAGATTGGTGCCGCCGAGATCAACGCCAATCGAGTATGCGCTCATGCGCCTGAATCATAACAGATGGACACGGCTTGCTTCCCGATGCGCTGTTTCAGCTCGGAGATGGGCAACCTCGAGCCAAAAATGCGCCGCCGAGCGAATGGTGTTCAGAAAAGCATCCAAATCAATGGGCTTTCGCAGGTAGCAATTTGCGTGCGATTCATAAGCGTCGTAAATATCTCTTTCCGCGTCGGAGGTCGTTAGAACAGCCACCGGAATGAGCCCTAGTTGGCTATCTTCTTTTAATTGACGCAAAATTTCGCGAGAGTCTGATTTCGGTAGATTGAAATCCAGAAAAATCAGGTCAGGCGTGGGGGCAGTTGCATGCGCGCCTTTTCGTCGCAAGAACAAGAGCGCCTCATCGCCATCACTAGCAACGTTGATGTGGATTGAAGGTTGGAGCCCGCGGAGAGCCTCGCGCATAAGCCGCACGTCCGCCGGATTGTCCTCGATGATGAGTATCTCGCGATGACTTGACAAGGGCTGTTCGTTGCGCTGTGTAGCGCAGCGTCCAGGATCAGTTTAGTCCAGTCGCGATTTGCGAAAATGACGAACCATGCGCATGCGCCTACTTTCTCTATTGCTTTTGAGTTGCTGTCCGGGGTTTCCAAGCCAAGCTTCCGTGCCGGCTGAATCCGCTCCACAGAGCCTCGCATCCAGAATTGCCGGGCTCCGAAAATTTGAAGGTTTTTTCCCTCTCTATTGGGATGAGCACACAGGCAAGATGTGGCTCGAAATCGATCGCTTCAACCAGGAATTCCTTTATGTGACGGCTCTTTCGGCGGGCGTTGGCTCGAACGAGCTCGGCCTTGACCGGGGGAGTATGAACGCGCCTCAAGTGGTTCAATTCGAGCGCTCCGGGCCGCGGATTCTGTTGATCGAATCGAATTACAGGTTTCGGGCGACCGGCGCGGACGCTGCCGAACATGGCGCCGAAATCGATTCGTTCGCGCGCTCGACTCTTTGGGGTTTCGACGTAGTTGCCGAACAAGGCTCGCGGGTGCTGGTGGATGCCACGGCATTCTTTCTGCGCGACGCGGCCCGCGTTTCAGAACGCCTGCAAGGAGCGAAGCAAGGCGCGTATCACACGGATGCCACGCGTTGCGCGTTCTATCTGCCGCTGACAAACGCATTTCCAAAGAACACGGAAATAGAAACGACCTTGACGTTCACGGGAGAGCCCACGGGAGAGCAGATTCGCGAAGTAACGCCCTCTCCGGAAGCGGTCACGGTGCGCGAACATCAATCGTTCGTCGCGCTGCCCGATCCGGGCTACAAGCCGCGCATGCAAGATCCGCGTGCGGGATATTTCTCCACAGAGTTCCTGGATTTCTCGGCGCCCGTCGACCAACCCGTAATGAAGCGCTATATCGCGCGGCATCGCCTCGTCAAGAAGGATCCCAATGCGGCAATTAGCGAGCCAGTCGATCCCATAGTTTATTACGTCGACCCGGGAGCGCCGGCGCCCATTCGAGAGGCGCTGATCGAGGGCGCGAGCTGGTGGAATCAGGCGTTTGAAGCCGCCGGATTCAGGAATGCCTTTCAAGTAAAAGTCTTGCCCGCGGGCGTGGATCCGATGGACGTACGCTACAACATCATCCAATGGGTGCATCGATCGACGCGGGGATGGTCTTACGGTAATTCGCTCATTGATCCCAGAACCGCCGAAATCATCAAGGGGATCGTTTCTTTGGGTTCTCTGCGCGAACATCAGGACTATCTCATTTTCGAAAGTCTGTTAGCTCCTCACGTTCAAGGACACGATGACACGAAACCTTTGATTGATGCCGTTTATGCGCGTCTTCGGCAGCTTGCCGCGCACGAAGTGGGTCACACCCTCGGCTTGGAACACAATTACATCGCCAGTACCCAAGGTCGCGCTTCGGTTATGGATTATCCGGGTCCTTGGATCGAGCTTCGACAAGATAACTCATTTGATCTGTCGAAGGCATACGCGACAGGGATCGGCGAATGGGACAAAGTCGCAATCACTTGGGGTTATTCGCAATTTTCGGAAGGCACTGACGAGCACGCCGCTTTGGACAAAATCATCACGGATGCTGCGCAGCGTGGAATAACGTTCATCACGGATGCCGATAGCCGTCCGCCGGGCAGCGCCCATCCCAAATCGCACCTCTGGGACAACGGTCCGAACGCGGTCGATGAGTTGAACCGTCTGCTGAAAATTCGGTCCATCGCTTTATCCCGCTTCGGCGAGAACAATATCGAGCCTGGAGCGCCGATGGCAACCCTCGAAGAGGTTCTGGTGCCCTTATATTTTTTGCATCGATATCAAACCGAGGCAGCCAGCAAAGTTTTAGGCGGCAATGAGTACACGTATGCTCTGCGAGGAGATGGCCAGCCCACGACCCGCAATGTTCCGCCGGAAGAGCAGCGGCGGGCGTTGAAAGCGCTGCTCGAAACCATCGATCCCGCGGTGCTGACTCTGCCCCAACGCGTACTGGCTCTCATTCCGCCGAGGCCGCCAGGCTACCCCAGAACGGTTGAGACCTTTCCATCGCGCACCGGCGTGACCTTCGATCCACTTGCTGCGGCAGAATCCGCCGCTGACATGACCGTTGCCTTGATTCTCAATCCGCAACGAGCCGCCCGCCTGGTGCAGTATCACGCGCAAAATTCTAACAATCCCGGATTGTTCGAAGTGATCAATACTCTCGTGACCGCGACTTGGCGTGTGAAGGTCCCCTCCGGGCTAGAGGGTGAGACCGTGCGGCTGGTCCAGTATGTTGTCTTGCGACATTTGATGGCGTTGGCGCTGGATGAATCTTCATCGTTAGAGGTACGCGCCGACGCAACTAACGCGCTGCGGCAGCTAAAAAGCGATGTCACGCACAACTATCCGAACCCTTACGCGCTTTCTCTGATCGAGAAATTCGAAAAAGACCCGAAGCAGCTGGATCTGCCAAAACCCGTGCAAGCTCCGCCTGGACAACCGATTGGCGACGACGATTTCCAGTTCTGATTGCCTCGTGGACCGATGTGCTTCACTCTTCCCGAAGCGCAGTCATCGGTTCCACTTGCGAGGCCCGCAGAGCGGGGACGAAACTGGCCGTCAGAGAAACAATTCCCAATAAAACAGCGGCGAATCCAATACTCAATGGGTCCGCCGGTCGCAAACCATACAACAGCGAGCTCGCGGTTCGAGCGCTCGCTATCGCGAGCACGACTCCGATGACGAAACCGGCGGTCAGCAGCAGACTCGCTTCTTTCATGACTAGATTTATCACCGTCCTGCGATTCGCGCCAAGCGCAATCCGGATGCCGATCTCGTTCCGACGGCGCTCTACCATGTACGAAATAACGCCGTACAATCCGACCGTGGCAAGGACAGCGGCGAGAAAACCGAAAAACGCCGAAAGCGTAGCCATCAGCCTCTCGCGCAGAAGGGATTCTCGAATCTGAGTTTTAAACACGTGAAATTCGAGTGAAGTTCCCGCGTTCTCACGCAAGACGGTTCGCTTGATTGCCGCGGTTAATGATCCTATGGGAAGCGCTGAGCGAACAATGATGTTCGTTCCAAGCCCAGGCTCTTTGTCCTGACTCTCGGCCACGAATACGATGGGCTCGAAATCGTCACGCAAAGTCTGATATTTCGAGTTCTTCACCACACCCACTATTTGATACACGTGCTGCGGTTCGCCCGGGCCCGAAAGGATGCGGAACTGCCTTCCAAGGGGACTCGCTCCGCCTAAAAACTTCTTCGAGAACTGCTCATTCACAATCGCAACTTCGGTCGAGGCAGGCGTGTCCCGATCATCGAAATCTCTCCCAGCGAGGAGCGGTGTGCCCATCGTTCGAAAATAGCCGGGGCTTACACTATCAAACCAGGAAGTCATCCGCTTGCCGGCGCGTTTATCCAGAAATTCGATCGAGTCGTTCCAGCCGTTCCCGCTAACCTGCACGATGCTGGCACTTGCAGCTTGCTCTATGCCCGGTATGGACCGAACAGTTTCGATGAATCCTCGATAAAAAGCAGCGCGGCGAGGAGGAGAGAAATTGAGGCGCGAGATATCGATACCGCTAACGAGTAATCCGTTTTCACGAAAACCGGCGTCCAGGGTCAGCAGATTGAACAAACGGCGCACAAATAGGAGTGCGCCCACCAACAGCATGAGCGAGAGGGCGATTTGACTAATCACTAATCCGCGGCGCAGGCCTAAGCGCTGCCGATCGCCGGCGAGGCCGCGTCCGGAAGCTTTCATGGCCGAAGCGGGAACCGTGCGCGTAGCCCGCAAAGCAGGAGTTAAGCCGAAAAGGATGCAGGTGAGAATAGCAACGGCTGCGGTGAATGCGAGGACTCGCCAGTCCGGCGCAAGCTCAATAAACAGAGGGTTATCGCCTGTCGTCAAAAACGCCACCACATAACGACTGAGGAATTGCGCAAGCAGCGCTCCCAATGCCGCGCCTACGAATGTGAGCAGGAGACTTTCGGCTAGCAATTGCCGGATCAGGCGTCCGCGATCCGCGCCGACCGCGAGGCGAACGGCCATCTCGCGCTCACGATTGCTCGCTCGCGCCAGCATGAGATTCGCGAGGTTTGAACAGGCGATCAACAACACCAGCCCAGCGATGCCTAACAGCAGCCAAAGAGGCTCTTCATACTGCCGCCGCAGCCCCGAAACACCTGAGCCGGCCGGCAGTGCCGTTAGTTTATATGCAGCGTAATACTTGGCCTCATCTGCGCGATAGTTCGGGGGCACGGTGTTGCCGAAGACTTGGGAGGAAATTGCCTGTGCCTGTGCAGTTGCACGCGCAATCGTCCAACCAGGTTTGAGACGTCCAATAATGGCGAGCCACCAATGATGCCGTTTGGCAAGATGACTCTCTTCACCATTGATTAAAGGCTCGGCACATACCGGAACCGCGACGTCGAAATTCCGTCCCACTTCGACGCCGAAAAAATTCGCAGGCGTCACGCCCACAACAGGCAGTCGGTGCCCATCGAGCGATACGGTTTTTCCAAGCACCTGACGATCGCCGCCAAACTGCCGCTGCCAAAAACCATAGCTGATCACAGCACCTGGCAGGCCGCAGCCCGGACGGTCGTCTCCACTCGTCAATAACCGGCCAAACAGCGGCTGTATTCGGAGCGTTTTGAAAAAATCACCCGTGACCCAGAGGCCCTCCGCATATTGGACCTCCCCGCCTTCTGTCAAATTGAATCGCATGTCGCCCCAGGCGAAGATGTTCGAGAAAGCCTGTTGGCGCTCTCGAATCTGATCCCATTGCGCGTAAGTAAAGTTGGGTCGCCGGTCAGAAAAATTGCCCGAGCAGCAATGCTCATTTTTCGCGATTTTTAATTCAACGAGCTCTTCCGGATGCGATAGCGGTAGCATCCGCAGACGTACTGCATCCAGCAATTGAAAGATCGCCGTATTAGCGCCAATCCCCAATGCGAGCGAGAGCGTCGCAATAGCAAAGAAGCCTTTATTCAACCGGAATAGGCGTGCGGCATAGCGAAAATCTTGCCAGGCGCTCTCAAAGAAGCTTACGATGTTCATCTCGTCGACTCAAACTTCGTGTGTTCCTGCACCTTCGGGACCATTTAAGCCGCCGCGTCCAAACGGCTGAAGGCAGAAGTATACCTGTCTGAATTGTGCCGAATTTCCTCGATCAGCTGTGCGTGAATTCAGAATCAGATGTCCGCAAACGGGCAAACTGTGCGATGCAGTTTCACAATTCGGCAATCAGTGCCGCGAGCAGCGCGGTCCGATCTGGAATCCGATTCACCAAAATGCTTTCATTCACGGCGTGCGCGCCTTCGCCCACCCCGCCTAATCCGTCCAGTGTGGGCACTCCGAGTGCGGCGGTAAAATTTCCGTCCGACCCTCCGCCGGTCGAGGATTCTTCCAGCTTCACGCCTAACTTGTCTCCGATCTTCTTGGCTCTTCGAAACAGGTTTGCGATGGCTTTAGTACGAACCATGGGAGGCCTATTGAGCCCTCCCTCTATTCGAATGCTGCAACGCTTGTCAACAGGGCGCAGGGCGCGAAACTTTTTGTCCAAAGCCTCGGCATCCTCAACGCGTGGCGCGCGAATGTCCACATCAATACGCGCTTCTGCCGCGACGACATTAGTTCGTGTTCCCCCGCTAATAATTCCTGGATTTGCTGTGACCCCGCGCCTCAGGTTGCTGAAGCCCGCGATCTTTTCCACCTGACGGGCTGCCTCGAGAATCGCGCTTGCCCCGCCGCTGAAATCGATGCCTGCATGGGTCGCTTTACCTTTGATAAAAATTCTGTAGCCACCGACGCCCTTACGAGCGGTTTTCAACGTGCCTGTGAGGTCCTCGCCGGGTTCGAGGACAAGGACGCAGTGACTCTGCTTGGCTTCCGCCTCGGTGATCGGTCGCGAGGTTTTGCTGCCCACTTCTTCGTCGGAGACAACCAAAAGAACCACGTTTCGCTTGATGGGAACATCCAGCTCCCGTAGGGCGCGAACCGCGTACACGAAGAACGCCACGCCCGATTTCATATCCAAGACGCCCGGCCCCCATAAGCGGCCATCCGCGTGGCGGAACGGCATGTTTTTCAGCGTTCCCAACGGCCAGACCGTATCGGAGTGTCCTATGCCGAGGATTTGCCCCGTCTTTTGGTTGCCTCCGATTTTGAACTCCAGTCGTAGATGCCTGCCATAGCCGTTGCCGCTGATCGTGGTCGCCGTTGCGACATCTTTCGTTTGCTCAAGAAACAACTCAACGAACCGGTCTACATCGGCCGGCGAATCGCTCGGAGACTCGCACTCGACCATCTGCTGGATCGACGTGATGATTTCTGCTTTCTTGTCAGTGGCATAGCGCAGATAAGGGTGCATCGGTTGTTATAATAGCGATTCCCATGACATCGATGGATGTTCAAGAGATCTCTCAAATCCTCCCGCATCGCTATCCGATGTTGATGGTGGACCGGATTTTGGAGATTACGGGAGACTCGATTGTCGGCATCAAGAATGTAACCGCGAATGAGCCACATTTTACAGGGCATTTCCCGGGTTATCCGGTTATGCCGGGCGTCATGATTATAGAAGCGATGGCCCAGGCGGCGGGCGTGCTGGTCGCGATGCTCGCGCCCCACACACGCGGCCGGATTATGTTTCTGGCTTCCGTGGAGGACGCGAAATTCCGCAGGCCTGTTGTTCCCGGCGATCAGTTGCGCCTGGAAATGAAACTGCTGCGTCTCAAGGCCACGGTGGCGAAAATGCAAGGACGCGCGACGGTCGATGGTCAGGTAGCGGCGGAAGCCACTCTCATGTGCAAGCTCACGGAGCAACTCGCCGCGACTCAGCCGCCCGCAGAAGTGCCTGAGCCACAAATGGCCTGATGGGCATTCACCCTACCGCGATCATTGATCCAAAGGCTGAAATCTCCTCGGACGCGGAAATCGGTCCGTATTGCATCATCGGCAGTGGCGTAAACATCGGCGCGCGGACCCGGCTCATTGCGCACGTCTATCTCGAAGGCAAGCTGACGATTGGTGAGGAAAATATT
>JAFASD010000408.1 GCA_019244945.1 Acidobacteriaceae bacterium
TGTTATCGGCTGTACAACTACGAAAACGGGAAAAAGGCAGCCTTGGCGGGTAAAAAAGGCGCGGCGATGGCGCAACGAAGCGTTCCCATCATGGCCGCGGCCGCGCATCAGGGCGACATGCCTGTCTATCTGCAAGGCCTCGGAACAGTCACAGCGTTCAACACGGTCACCGTGAAAACGCGCATTGACGGGCAACTCACCCGGGTCGGCTTCAGCGAAGGTCAGAATGTGCATGAGGGAGACGTGCTGGCCGAGATTGATCCTCGACCGTACCAGGTAGCGTTGGATCAAACGCAAGGCAATCTGGAGCAGGCCAAAGGCACCGTCGCCAAAGATCAGGCCGGTTTACGAGACGCGCAGGTGAACTACCAGCGCGACCAGCAACTTTTCAAAGACCAGATCATCGCGAGACAGCAACTCGACACCCAGCTTGCGACAGCGGATCAGATGCGAGGCTCTATTGAAGCCGATCAGGCCGCTGTGACTGCCGCTCAAGCTGCCATTAACAATGCAAAGCTGAACCTGACTTACACAAAAATTACTGCTCCGATCAGCGGGCGCATCGGCCTTCGCCTGGTGGATGCGGGCAACATGGTGCATGCCGCGGACGCGAATGGATTAGCAGTGATCACCCAGCTTCAGCCGATCGCCGTGTTGTTCACGATTCCCGAGGATCAGCTTCCGCCGGTGCTCGAGAAACTGCGGCACGGCGCCAAGCTACGGGCCGAAGCCTACGACCGCGATCTAACCAAGAAACTCGCGGACGGCACGCTTTTGACGGTCGATAACGAAATCGATCCGACAACGGGCACATCACGGTTGAAGGCCGTATTCCCAAACAGCGACTACGCGCTGTTTCCAAATCAATTCGTGAATATAAAGCTTTGGCTCGATACCAAACGTGGAGCCATCATTATCCCGGCTGTCGCCATTCAGCGAGGCCCGACCGGCACGTTTGTGTATCTGGTTCAGGATGACAGCACGGTGACGGTGCGTCCGGTGAGAGTCGGACTGTCGCAGGGTAACGACGTTGCCATTGACGGCGGTCTGCAACCGGGTGACAGCGTGGTTGTGGACGGCGCCGAAAAGCTCACGGACGGCATGAAGGTCAGCGTGCGACAGGCAAATCCCAGCGGTGGGAGGCGGCAGCAAGGATGAGTCCATCTCGGCCGTTTATTCTGCGGCCGGTTGCGACGTCATTGCTGATGGCGGGCATCCTGATCGCAGGCGGAATCGCTTACAAGCAACTGCCCGTTTCCGCGCTTCCCGAGGTCGATTACCCGACCATACAGTGCCTCACGTTCTATCCGGGAGCAAGCCCCGAAGTAATGGCTTCTTCCGTAACGGCACCGCTCGAGCGCACGTTCGGCCAGGTCCCCGGCCTGAAGCAGATGACTTCAACCAGCTCGTTCGGAAGCTCGATCATCACGCTCCAATTCGACCTAGATCTGAACATTGATATCGCGGAGCAGCAGGTGCAGGCATCCATTAATGCCGCAGGAACGTACCTGCCGCCGGATCTTCCGAACCCGCCGATTTATAGCAAAGTGAACCCGGCGGACGCGCCCATTCTCACGCTGGCGCTGACCTCGAAAACTGTTCCATTGACCAAGATTGAAGATCTGGCGGATACCACGCTCTCGCAAAAGATTTCTCAATTGCCAGGCGTCGGTCTGGTATCGATCACCGGCGGACAAAAGCCCTCGATCCGGATTCGAGTGAATCCGGCTGCGCTCGCTGCCTATGGACTTAGCCTGGAGGACGTCAGGACGGCGCTGAATCAGAGTAATCTCAATCAGGCGAAAGGGAATTTCGACGGCCTCTATCAGGCATACACAATCGGCGCAAACGATCAGATCCTGACGAGCGGCGGTTACAAGTCAGTCATCATCGCTTACAAAAATGGCGCGCCGGTGCGGCTGGAAGATGTCGCGGACGTGGCAGACGGACCGGAGGACACCAGGCAAGCCGCCTGGATGAACATGACGCCCGCTGTGATCGTCAACATCCAGCGGCAGCCGGGCGCAAACATCATTACCGTGGTGGATCGGATCAAGGCGCTGCTGCCTCAACTGAAAGTTTCGATGCCCTCCGCAGTCGACGTTGCGGTGCTCACCGACCGGACCACCACCATCCGCGCGTCCGTACGAGATGTTCAATTTTCGTTGATGCTCACCGTGGCGCTGGTCGTCATGGTGATTTTCCTGTTTCTTCGGAATCTCTCCGCGACGGTCATCCCGAGCGTTGCGGTTCCCCTTTCGATCGTGGGTACGTTTGGCGTGATGTACCTGCTCGGTTACAGCTTGAACAACCTGACGCTGATGGCGCTGACAATCTCGACCGGCTTCGTCGTGGATGACGCCATCGTGATGATCGAAAACATTTCGCGGTATCTCGAGGAAGGCGATTCGCCGCTTCAGGCCGCATTGAAAGGCTCCGAGCAAATCGGCTTCACGATTGTATCTTTGACCGTTTCCCTGATCGCGGTCTTGATTCCGCTGCTCTTTATGGGCGACATCGTGGGCCGGCTATTTCGGGAATTCGCGATCACCCTGGCGATCACGATTCTGGTCTCCGCGGTTGTCTCTCTCACCCTCACTCCGATGATGTGCGCCAAAATTCTGAGGCACAAGGCGGAATCCGAACAGGGCTGGTTCTATCGGAAATCGGAATATGCATTCGATTGGGTGATCGCCAGATATGGAAGCACGCTCGAATGGGTGCTCAGGCATCAACCTCTCACGCTGATGGTCATGCTGGCAACGCTGGCCGGCACAATTCTTCTCTACATAGTCGTTCCGAAAGGCTTTTTCCCGGTCCAAGATACGGGCGTGATTCTAGGGGTCTCGCAAGCTCCGCAGACTGTCTCGTTCGCTGCCATGAGCAGACTGCAGCAAGGGTTAGCGCGAGTGATACTCCAGGATCCGGCTGTCGAAAGCCTCTCATCCTTTATCGGCATCGATGGCATCAACAGCACCCTGAACAGCGGGCGCGTCCAGATCAACCTGAAACCGTTAGAAGAACGCGACGGCAGCGCCAACGACGTCATTCGGCGCATTCAACCGAAGCTTGCCCAGGTAGAAGGCATCGCGCTATTCATGCAGCCGGTTCAGGATCTGACCGTGGAAGATCGCGTCAGCCG
>JAFASD010000460.1 GCA_019244945.1 Acidobacteriaceae bacterium
CATTACTCCCGTGATTTATCTCTACCTCGATAGACTGCAAACGCGACGGCGCAAGGGCAAAGCGCCCGCTGAAGCCGTCGCTGGCTGGCAGCGAGAAGAGACCTTAGTCAATCCCTAGGAACTTTAGCGGCCGCCGGTTGGGGCAGCGCCTTTCCCTTCCACGACCTTCACATCCTGATTCGCCTTCACGGCCGGGATTTTATCGATCTGTCCGCTTGGCCAGTGGACCTCTAAGTCCGCAGTCGCCGCTTTAGCTAGGCCGAAATGGACTCGCAGATCGCTTTGAGAGATGTAGCTGCCCCCGCTTCGCACTTCATCCATTTGCTGATGTTCGCCCTCAGGCTTGCAATAGATACGCGCGCCTATGCCCGAACGGTTGGATTTCGTGCCCACTAGTTTGACTCTCAGCCAGTTGTTCTTGAGCGTGCTCTGGCAGCGAAGCAGTTGCGGAACATCGTTCACGCAGTTGACGGCCACATCCAGGTTTCCATCATTATCAAAATCGCCAACAGCGCACCCGCGCCCGGCGACCGGCTCCAGAATTCCTGGTCCGGCATCCAGCGATACGTCTGCAAATTTGCCGTTACCTAGGTTGTGATATAGAACCTTTCGCTCGCGGTATCCCGATTCGCTGGCCTTTTCGCGTACTTCCGGATAGACATGCCCATTGCAGGTAAGAATGTCGGGCCAGCCGTCATTGTCGAAATCGAGAAAACAGGCACCCCAGCCGAGGAATCGGGTATTGCGCCCAAGGCCCGCTTGGAAGGTGATGTCTTCGAAGTTGTCGCTGCCGAGATTCCGATAGAGACTCGACGTATCGCCCGCGAAGTTTGTTTTCAGAATGTCGAGTTTGCCGTTTCCGAAAATGTCAGCAGCCGTGACACCCATTCCCGCCTGCGTCTTGCCGTCCGCTCCGAATGCGACCCCCGATTCCAGCGCGATATCAGTGAAGGTGCCATCGTGATTATTTTTGAAAAATGCCGAGGGCGCGGAGTCGTCGGCAACGTAGATGTCGGGCCAGCCATCGTTGTCGAAGTCACCCACGAGCACGCCGAGCCCGTAGGTTCCCTGTTTCTTCAAAATTCCCGCCTTTTCTGAGACATCGGTGAATGTGCCGTTCCCATTGTTATGGAACAGAATGTCTTTGCCGCCTTGCAATCCCGGTGGCCCGCACGCGACCACCAAGCCCTCATACAAACAGGGTCCACTCTCCGGTAAAGGCGCCGTCTTGGGATCAAAATCGATGTAGTTTGCGACGTACAGGTCCAAGTGGCCGTCCCGCTCGTAATCGAGAAAGGCACAACCGGTATTCCAACGCTTCAGACCGGTCGTGGTCCTGGTAGTGACACCGGCTTTTTGTGCGACGTCCGTGAACGTGCCGTCACCATTGTTGCGATAGAGGGCGCAATCCCCCCAATAGCTCACGAACAGGTCGTCATAACCGTCGTTGTTATAGTCGCCCGCGCACACGCCTTGTCCCCAGCCGGTGCGGGCCAGACCGGCTTTCAGCGTCAGGTCAGTAAACGTCCCATCCCGATTGTTCTTATACAGCCTGCTGACGGGCTCGGAGCCCGCCGCGTAAACCGCATCGAAACGCGTCCCGTTAACGAAGAAAATGTCGAGCCAGCCGTCATTGTCGTAATCAATGAAAGCAACCCCGCATCCGGTGGTTTCGAGCAAATATTTATTCCGGCTTTCTGCCCCAAAGATCGTTTTTTCGTTTAGTCCAGCTTCGCGCGCAACGTTTATGAATTGGACGCCGAGTGGCGCTGCGGAGAGCAATTGATCAAGCGAGAATACCGGAACTGTGGCGCAAAGCGATTTCACAAACCGCCTGCGGGAGAGCATCTAACGCGACGCGCCGGTGATGGGCTTCATCACAATTCCGCCTCTCATGCCTTGCTCGAGCGTGTTCGCAAGCTGCACTTGTTCTTCTTGTTTCAGGCGCGTGCCGGTGGCGAACGCCTCTTTGCTACCTTGCTGGTCACCCTTCAGATGAAGGATCTCGCCCAAGGTGTTGTATGGTCCAGGCGTATTTGGATTCAGCCGAATGGCTTCTCGAAGCTCCGGGATGGCTGCATCGAGTTCGCCACTCTGCTTCAGGAGGATTCCGAGCATATAGTGCGCTTCGGCATAGTCCGGAAGGATGGAAAGAGCGGCGCGCATATGCTCCTTGGCGGCCGGAAAGTCACCGAGTTGCCACTGCGTAATTCCGAGTGAATAATGAGCCTGGGCGAGAGACGAATCTAAACGGATCGCTTCCTTGAACTCGGCTTGTGCCGCATCGAGTTGGTCCTTCATTTTGAGAGCAATTCCAAGGTCGTAGTGAGTTGCGGCCGAATTGGGATCCGTAGCGAGGCCTTTGCGATAGGCCTGTTCGGCAGAATCAAAATCTCCCTTTTTCAAGAATGCGTATCCGATGTTCATCATTGCGGTCAGGTTGGCCGGGTCCTGCTCTAGAACCTTGCGTGACTCTTCAATGCCCCGATCGGCCTGTCTGGTCTCGATTAGCATGTAGGCATAGTTGTTTCGGGCAGTGTCATTTGTAGGATCGAGCGTCGCAGCATGACTGTACGCATCCACTGCTCCCGCCAAATCCCCTTTCGCCTGTTCCGCATGGCCGAGATCCTGCCAAGCCGCCGCTTTCGATGCATCCAGGGCCACGGCCTGAGTGAGTTCTGTTACTGCGTGCTCGTAATCGGTTCGCTGGAGGTACGCCGAGCCCAGGCGGTAATGGTAATCGAAGACATTGGGCGCGAGCTTCGCGGCTGACTCGAGCTCCGGCATCGCGCGCTCGCGATCGTTGGCCTGCCACAGCGCGACTCCCAGGTGATAATGAGCGGCCGCATAATTCGAATCGATCGATAAGGCTTTTTGAAAGTGCGCAATGGCATCGCTTTGCCGCTGTAGAACCGCTAACAGGAAACCGATTCGATCTTCCGATTCGGTGGAGGCTGGCGTAGATTCAGCGGCTTTGGCGAGCGCGTTTAGAGCGCCCTGTTTGTCGCCTTCACGGATGAGCTGTTCAGCGCGGTTTTCCCACTCGGCCGGGGTATCGGCAACGAGCTGAGAAATGAACACACTTGCGATTACACAAGTCCAAAAGACCTTCAATCAAGGCCATTATATAAGGCGCAAGGGGCTGGCTAAATAGCTCGAACCATGTGGTCGGGGCAGGCAAGTTGCGTCTGTTCGAGCAGATGACGGGGAAGATCCATCCCATGCCTCGCGAGGAAGGGAAGGATGGAATAGAAGCGCTCCTGGAGATGGCGCTGCGGGTAGACCAGATTCATGAGATAGCCGGCATCTTTCTCCGCGCGCTGATCGCGCCGCATAGTTTCCCGGGCCGCTTTTTCCGAAAGCTTTTCGACTTGATACAAAATTTTTGCCGTGCTCTTCTTCGCGGAGGCCTCAAGCGTCGGATCAAAAGCCAGTAACTCCGAAGCAACTTTTCCGAGAGAGGAGGACATCGCAGATTTGAGACCGGCAAACTTCTCCGCAATCTGGGCCGGCACCAGACGCGCGGCTATCCGGCTCTTGACCTTTTCATGAGGATCCAGCAGATCCCGGACCTGTAGGTCGTAGCGCTCTAGTAGCTTAATCGCGCGCCCGTCGAGCAGGGTAAACGTGTTTCGCGGGAAAAGAACCGGCATGCGCCCCAGCAGGCGCTCGTAGAGCACTTGACTTTGCGCCATGTAAGCGATCTCCGAGGGACCACCCACGTAGCTAACCGTCGGGAGAAGATAATCCTGCATGACCGGACGCAGCAGCGCGTTTGGCGAAAGAACATCGGCCCGGTCTTTGAGTTCGGCAAGAGTGTAGGAGCGATCTCTCGCCACAAAGTGGCCATCTTTCCAGCGAATTGGGATGCGTTTGCCTTCGCTGATGAGGAATAGCAACGAGGTGTCATCTTCGATATGCACCTGCGCGTGATAGCCTGCCGCAACAAGATCGTGATCCCGCTGCCGCAACGCCGCCACGAGTTCCGGAAGTCGTTCTGCCGTGTCTGCCAGGAATGGGCGAGCTATGGTGCGAATGGCAGGCGTCAAGGGATCGAGATATAGGATTCCGAGATCTTTCAGTACTTCGTTGAGGAAATAACGAAAAGCCGAACCAAAGGTGGCATCGGAATGGTAGGCGTCTGCTACCCGTTTTCCTACGTCTTCCGCGAAAGGCAATTCGCCCAACGCCTCCCGTAACTCCGACAGAGGCGCTTCGCCGATTCTTACCTCTCCGACTGATCCGCCATTTACAACAGCATTGGTTAGGGAGATCTTGGTGGGCGAGAGCTCGTGGTTGAACACCCAGGTATGATCCACTTCAGCCAGATCGTGGTCCTCGGTGGCGAGCCAGAATATGGCCACCGCGGGAATACCCCGCGCGTTGAAGTGGGCCGCCATCTTTGCAGCGGTGAGAGCCTTGAAAACGGTGTAGGCTGGTCCGGAGAAGAGGCCGACCTGCTGGCCGGTGACCACGGCTATCGTTCCAGACTCGGCAAGTCTGGCGAGTGCCGGGGAATGTCCATTCTGCTGACGCAAAGCCGAAACCATTGCACTCCGGCGAGCGGAGGGGTAATCGACCTTGCGA
>JAFASD010000515.1 GCA_019244945.1 Acidobacteriaceae bacterium
TTTGGGTCGGCGTGTAAGTGACCGAGTGCCCGACCTCCCACGGCGGATTCCGGAACAAACGGAGATTTGTGCCGGTTCCTTCGAGAAAACTGGAAAGCGAATAAGATGCGCGAATAACCGTCTTACTGCCAAAAGGCGTCCAGGCAAGACCTATGCGCGGCTGAAAGTTAGTGATGCCATTGTATTGGTTGTATAGGGCGTTGTTGTCGTTAAACAGGTTTGTCTGGCCGGACAAAAGCACCTTTCCGGCAAACTCCTGGAAATTGGTTTGCCGATTGTGAACCTCATCCCAAGGAGTATGTAGTTCCCAACGCAAGCCAAGATTCAACGTGAGATGCTCATTCACCCGCCAGTCGTCCTGAAAGAACGCCGAATAGATATTGGCGCGCTGGCCCACCGTTCCGGAACCAACGCCGATTCCGAGATTGAAAGGTAGTCCGAGCATGAAATCTGCTTCCGGAAGCCCGCCTACAGGCGTACCGTTTGCGACGTTTTGCGTATACTGCCCATTGAAATTGAAATCGCCGCCTAGACCTTCATTGCCGGAGTAAAAAATATCGAGACGCTGCCGGAAAAATTGAAAGCCGGTGCGCATAGTGTGCTTGCCTTTGGTGATAATTAAGGTATCTTCGGCTTGTACGTTTGTGTCGGAGAAGACTTGCGTGACTGCTGCGGTACCGAACGCGGGACCACTCGCGCCCGCCGAGCTCGAGCCGGTATTAATGTTTCCGCCGGCAAAAAAGAACCCGGGGAGATAGCTGGAATTGCCGCCTGGTATGGAAGGCAGTCCAGACGATCCCGCCGGATTGAAGCCCGTTGTGACCGGATAATACTGAACGCCCGTGCGTGCATCATTCACGATCGACGGGCTGATTGTCCGTGTCCAATCGAGCACTCCGTTATAGAGCGGGTAATTATTGTACCCGCTATACAGAAGCGCTTGGCTGTTCGTCACCGGATTAACAGTCGAAGCTCGCGTGAAGCGGCCAAAGGTGTGATCCTTGTCGGTCGGATTCCAATCGATCTTTATATCGCCCTGATCAGTGTTGGTGTTATCGCGAGTCGTATTGAGCGCGTTTTGCGTCAAGTTGTTGTTGATCGTCGCCGGGAACAGGGACGAACTGACAATCTGCATCGCTATTGGGCTCAGCAAATTTGATGGAATCTTATTATTCAGAAATGGCTGCCGATTCGATCCGTTACTACCCGTGAAAGGGTTGTAGATCTGCTGAGCAGTGTTATTGCAAATGCCGTTCGTAAACCCCGCCGTACAATTGGCCGAAAAGTCTCCGGTGCGCTCCGCATTCGTCAGTGTAGTGATCGGAGTTGCCGTGGCCGGCTGATCAAAACGCGAACCTTGATAATCGCCAAAGAAGAACAGCTTATCCTTGATAATCGGACCCCCGAACGTGCCGCCAAACTCATTCCAACGGAGTAACGGGCGTGGCTGGCCATTCCAGTTATTCGACCATGTATTCGCATTCAATTTGTCATTTCGGATGAACTCAAACGCATCGCCGTGGAACTGGTTCGTCCCCGACTTAAGGCTCACGCTGATAATGCCGCCCATAAAGTTACCGAACTCGGCCGAAGCATTGTTGGTGATTAAGTTGAACTCTTCAATAGCATCAACGTTAGGCGAGTAACCGACGTCGTTTTCCGAAATCTGGTTGTTATCGATTCCATCCAAAAGATAGAAATTTGCCTGCTCGCGATTACCGTTCACTTCCGGACGACCGCTACCAAAAGTGCTCTGTGCTCCCTGAAAAGACTCCGGATTGGTTGAGACTGATCCGGGCGCTAACAAAGTAAGTTGGTTATAGTTCCGTGTTGCAAGCGGAAGCTGCGCGTTCGTACGCGCATCAATCACAGTTCCGATCTGGGTGGATTGCGTTTGCAGCAGCGGTGCGGCCGTTGTGACTTCGATTGTCTGATTGACGTTACCGACCTGAAGCTGAAAGTCGACTTCGGCCACTTGATTCAGAACGAGCGTGACACCTGATTTTACAGACGACTCAAACCCGGCGCTTTCCACCCGCAACTCATAGCGCCCAATGGGCAGCCGCGGCAGGTTGTAGGCGCCATCTCCGCCTGTAGTTGTTGGGAACGTCGTGCCGCGATCCAGATCTTTAGCGATGACCTTTGCGCCTGAAACCGCAGCGCCCGATGGATCGGTAACCACCCCATTTATCGCGGCGGTTACTTCCTGGGCACGAAGCGGACTTGCGATAAGCCCAGCGAACAAGCTCAAAATGCATAACAACCCGATGCTGAAATTGGTAAACGGAACGGAGGCGGTGTTCCTCATGTAATAACTCCTTTCGGACTGGCAGAGACTATGGAACCAGCCGGCAACTCAGCGAGCTTGTGGCGATTGTAAAAGCAATGTGAAAGCGTGTCAAGAGGAAAAGAAAACAAACGAAAGCATATGAAAGGCGAAGCTAGGATAAATGCGTGCGACGCTAAGCTTCGCAGGATGATTTGGGGTTAAACCAGAACCACTTCGACACCACGAGAGCGTAGTTTCTCGACATCGCCGGTTGGGGCGCCGTGATCCGTAATCACGCGATGGATGGCCCGGAAATCAGAGATGAGGGAGAGGCTCCGGTGGCCGAATTTGCTGGAATCGGCGAGCACCGTCACCTGGGCTGCCGATTCAATCATTCGCCGGTTGAGTTGCGCTTCCATGACATCCAGCGTGGTCAGGCCGATATCTACGTGCAGCCCTACGGTGCTCATGAAGCAGTGGTCAGCATGAAGAGAATGCATCATCTGCTCGGCGTGAGGCCCGACAAAAGCAGTGGATGGCTGGCGCAGAAAGCCTCCCAACATGAATAGCGAAAGGTTCTGGATTTCGGAAAGCTTCAGGGCAACATTGAGGGCATACGTAATGACCGTAATGTTCTCGGGCGGATTGCGGCGTATTTGAGAGGCCAATTCCGCGGAGGTCGACCCGGTACAAAGAATGACCGTTTGCAGGGGCCGGATAAGCTGAGCCGCCGCCTCCGCGATGCGTACCTTCTCTTCGTGATGCATGCCCTCCCGGACACGCAGCGGGTGTTCCGGCGCCGCAGTAAGCGGGCGAATGCCGCCGCCATGCGAACGTACCAGTGCGCCGCTTTCGGAAAGAGCGTCCAGGTCGCCGCGCGCGGTTACGGCGGAAATGCCAAAACGCCGCACGACTTCCTCCACAGTAATCCGGCCGTTCTGACCCAAAACGCCCAAAATTTCGCGGCGGCGTTCCTCGGCAAGTAGCCGGTCGGGTTTACGTTTTGCCATGCGG